>DASWXG010000027.1:0-3463 GCA_036405615.1 Prosthecobacter sp.
AAAAGCTCTACATGCATGCTTCGGTACGCGGAAAGGCCTTTGAGGCGGTGCGGGAAGGGTTGGTGGTGCCTCTCGGGGGCGAGGTGGTCGAGGCGCAGGTGGAGAAGTGACCGCATCTGGCGGCTTCTCCCCGGCGTTAAAACACACCGTAGTATCACTTTCCATCATCACGGATGGGGGACCGGTCCTGGCCGTTGGGGTAAGCTGGAATGCAGGCTGGCGTTTGATCTGGGCAGCAAGACGGGGCTCAGACCGGACCAGGCCGTTGGCTTTCCACTTTCACACCTTTGATTTTAGCCTATGCGGATTTGGGACCTGCATTGTCATCTCAGCGGCGTTCCCGGCCTGACGCCGGAAGAGCGGCTGGGGAATCTGCTCCGCCTGGCCGACCGTGTCGGCATTGAGCGCGTCTGCGTCTACATGGGCATGAAATGGGCGCATGATCCTTCACCGGAAGAGCTGACCCGCCAGAATGACGAAGTCCTGCGTGCCCTGGCCAAGCACCCTGACAGAGCCTTTGGCTTCGTGTATTGCAGTGCCAAACACATGCAGCGCAGTCTGGAGGAGTTGGAGCGTTGTGTGGCCCAGGGGCCCATGGTGGGCGTCAAACTCTGGGTCTCCGAACATTGTGACGTACCCGCCATTGATCCTTTGATTCAAAGGGCGGCCGAACTGAAAGCGGTGATCTTCCAGCATGCCTGGTACAAGACGGGCGGCAACCTTCCTGGCGAGTCTTCCCCGGACCATCTGGTGGCGCTGGCACGGCGGTTCCCTGCGGTGCCGTTCATATGCGGGCACACGGGCGGGACCTGGGAGCTGGGCATCCGCGCCATTCGCGACCAGAAAAACCTGTTTGCCGACCTGGCGGGCAGTGATCCAACGGCGGGCTTTACCGAAATGGCGGTGCGCGAGCTGGGGGCCGGGCGTGTCATTTACGGCAGCGATACCGGCGGGCGCAGTTTTGCCAGCCAGCTGGCCAAGGTGCATGGCGCGGAAATAACGGAGGCCGACAAACAGTGCATTTTCTGTGACAACCTGCTGGGCCTCATGCGCCCTCTGTTGAAAGCCAAAGGCCACTCTGTGTAACCTTATGAAACGACGTGCCTTTTTTCACACCGGAGCCACCCTGGCCGCCGCTGCGGTGGCCCTGCCTGCCGGGGCTGACCCAAAAGAAACCGCACCGGCAAGGGAAACCGGAGCCTGGGTGGACACCCACGTCTATCTGGGCGCGCACCCCTACCGCACCAGCACCTGGGCTGACCCGGTGACGCTGGCGGGGCAACTGCGCAAGCGTGGAGTAGGCCAGGCCTGGGCGGGCAGTTTCGAGGCGCTTTTACATCGGGATGTGGCGGCTGTGAATGCACGCCTGGTCCAGATGTGCGGGGCGGCGGCTGATCTGCTGATGCCGGTGGGCTGTGTGAATCCAACCCTCCCCGCCTGGCAAGACGACCTGAAACGCTGCGCCGAAAAGCACGGCATGAAGGCGCTGCGGCTGCACCCGAACTACCACAGTTACGGCCTGGATGATCCTCGCTTCGGCGAACTGCTGACGCTGGCGGCAGACCACCGTCTGCTGGTGCAGGTCGTGGCGCAGATGGAAGACCAGCGCACGCAGCCGCCACAGCTGCAGGCCAGACCTGTGGACTTGAAACCGCTGCCGGAGCTGCTGGTCCGGCATGCCGGAGTACGGGTCATGGTGCTGAACGCCAGTGCCCTCATGGCGACAACGGCGCTGCGCGGCTGCACCCGCCTGTGGATGGACTTTGCCATGCTGGAAGGCGCGGGCGGGGTGGAGACGCTTTTGCAATCCTGGCCACCTAACAAATTGTGTTTTGGATCTCACTCGCCTGTTTTTTACTGGGAGTCGGCCCAGCTCAAGCTGCAGGAATCCGCTATTGAAGGGGAGGCGCTGGCGGCCATTACCCGCAAAAATGCGGCGCAGGCTCTGGCCGTGGAAGGCTGAAAAGGCTGCTGTGGCACAAAAGCATGGCCACCCGTGAGAAAGCGCCGCAATCCCGGGCGGGGTGTCTGCCGATTCCTTTCTGTATGCGAGCATCCCTGGCCACTCTCCTCCTTGTGATTGCCCTTCCGGCGGTGGCCGGCGCGGCGGAACCGCAAAAATTCCCCTCCACCCCTCCCTTGCGGCCAGAGGATGCCAGGCGCTCCTTTCATGTGCTAGAGGGATTTGAAATGCAGCTCATGGCGGCCGAGCCGCTGGTCGCGGACCCGGTGTCCATTACCTATGACGAAGACGGCCGCGCCTATGTGTGCGAGATGAGCGACTACCCCTACACGGACAAGGCCCGTCACAAGCCCAGCCAGGAAAACCCCACCGACCAGCCGGTGGGCAAGGTGCGGCTGCTGGAGGACACCGATGGCGACGGGGTTTTTGACAAAAGCACCGTCTTTGCCAGGGAGCTTTCCTGGCCCGCGGGAGCCGTCTGCTGGAAAGGCGGAATCTTTGTGACTGCCACTCCATATGTCTGGTACCTCAAAGACACAGACGGTGACGGCCAGGCGGACATCCGCGAAAAAGTCTTTACCGGCTTTCGCAAACTGAATGTGCAGGCCGTCATGAACAATCCTGTCTGGGGCCTGGACCACCGCATTTATGTGGCCGGGGGCAGCAATGGCGCGCAGATCACCCGGCCCGATATGACGGACAGCGCACCCGTGACGATACGCCGTCATGACTTTTCCTTTGAGGCGGCTGCCCGCGATGTGCGGGTTGAGTCTGGCGGTGCCCGTTTTGGCAACAGCTTTGATGACTGGGGGAACCGTTTTTTGTGCAACATCCGCAACCCCTGCCAGCATGTATCGCTGCCATACTATTTGTTAGCCAAAAACCCGTACGCCACCTTTCAGCCGCTGGTGGACTGCGCTGCGGCGGGGGACCAGCTGCCTGTTTACCGCACCAGCCCCGTGGAACCCTGGCGTGATTTCCGCGCCCGGCGCTGGGCGGCCGAGGGCAGCACCCTGCCCAAGAGCGAGCTGGTCGGCGCAGGGGTGGTCACCTCCAGCGCGGGCATTGCCGTTTACCGCGGCGATGCCTACCCGGCGGCTTACCGGGACTTTGCCTTTGTGGCCGATGTCGCTGGCAACCTGTTTTACCGGATGAACCTGGTTCCCAAAGGCATGACCTTTGAGGCCGTGCAGGTGGACGGGCAGAAGAACTTCTGCACCAGCGATGATGTGTGGTTCCGACCGGTGAACTTTGTCAACGCTCCGGATGGCTGCCTGCATGTCTGTGACATGTACCGCGAAGTTATCGAGCACCCGTGGAGCATTCCTGATGACATCCACGCCGGGCTGGATTTGCTCAGCGGCATGGACAAAGGCCGGCTGTGGCGTCTGGCGCCTGCCAGTCATAAACCGCGCCCGGCACCTAAACTGGGGGCCTATGCCACGGCAGATCTGGTCGCCCTTTTGGATCACCCCAATGCCTGGCACCGCGAAACGGCGC
>DASWXG010000028.1:0-12743 GCA_036405615.1 Prosthecobacter sp.
GCCGCCGACGATCGTGAACAGGTAGCCAGACAGGAAGCCGTCTTTGTAGAGCCGCGCAGATTTGGACTTGTCCTTCGGACGCATCCAGCTGGCAAGGCCGCTGATGTTGCGGGAGGAATCCACGCGGAACTGGCCGTTGAACGCGCCTTTCTGGGACGTCCGGTAAAGCACCTGGTGCAGAGGGAAGTCGCCCTCCGTGCCCAGTGCGACAGAGGTGGTGATGGACTCACCATCCGCCGTCTTGCCGACGAGCTTGGCGATGCCGTTGGCGGCCACCGTCAGGCTGGCAAAACCATACCCTTGCGGGATGAACGCAGAGTCGCCATCAGCAGGGGGCTTGAAGGCGAGGTTATAGCCCCCGCGATAGATCCCGCCGGTGGAGGACGCCTTCCACAGCGCACCCTGGTGATTGGAGGTGAGAATGGGACGGGGAAACTGGGTGGAATCGGGGTCCACGCCGCCAATCGCCAGGCGGAAAGTGGAGCTCTGGCCAATGCCGGCCTGCAATTCCGCATCGTAAGTGGCCCATACCACGTCGCCAGATTTTGGCTCGATCCGCGTTCCGCCGCTGTCCGATGTGGGCCGGTAGGCTGAGCCGTGCAGCCCTCTGACCATGACGCCTTTGACGGCTTCTACCCGGCTGCCCAGGTAGAACTTGCCCGTGTAGGCACCGGTGGAGGTGACGTTGAACTCCAGCCTGCCGCCCTGGGGCAAGGCCTGGCTGCTCGGAATAGTGGCATTGTAAGTTCCGGCAATGCCTGTCTCCAGGGGATTCACCTGAAGGCTGGTCTTGATGCTGGCCGTGCCCAGTTTGTTGAGGGCCGTGATGCTCAAGGCATAGGTCTTGTTGGCGGCTCCTACCGGCACGCCTGAAATGACCCAGCCGTCTGAGCCGGCAAAGCGGACGTTAAGCCCTTTGGGCAGCCCTGTGATCTTGACTTCATCCGCAGCGTTCACACCGGTGAGCAGTCCCTGGAGTTGATGAAAATACGCCCTTCCAAGCTGGGCGGGTGGCAGGCTCTCCACCTGGGTCAGCGTGGGGGCGGCATTGTAAACCACCAGGGTGCCGTAGGTGAAGGACCAGTCGCCATCAATCTCGGTGGAGATGTACCCGTGATAAGTGTCCGAGTCTGCCAGGGTCACGTTGCTCAAGACAAGGGTCGGGCTGTCGGTGCCGACCGGGGTGGACTCGATGCCTTTGGTCCAGTTGTACCTGACGACGGGACCTGCCACAGACGACGTAAGCGTGGCGGTGCCGCCCTCCGGCACCCGCAGGTAGAATTCGTTCTCACGGATGAGGGTGACGTCGGCAGGCTCGGAAACAATGGTGGTGAAACCATCGCTCACTTCACAGGTGTAGCGGCCGGGCTTGGCCATGTCTGTGGTGTTGACGGGGCAGGTTTCACCGGTGACACCGGGGATGACCTTGCCGTCTTTTTTCCAGACGTAGCGAAGCTGGACCATGGTATGCTGGGTCACAGCCCGGGCGCTTAGGGTGCCGCCATTGCCATAGGTGGTGACGAAATCTCCCGGCTGCAGTTCAAACACGGGCGGGTCCGGCGGCAAAGCCACACCCGTAACACGAACGGAGAAGACTTTTTCATCCGGGTCGTTGCTGGGGATCTCAACGGTCACGCCATAAGGACCGGCCACAGCGGGGTCAAAGTTGATGCCGAGAACTTCCGTCTGTCCGGGCTGGAGCGTGGTCAGCTCGGTGAAGCTGAGGTAGCGCATGCCTTTGCTCAGATTCTTGCCCCGGGGCTGAGAGGGGAAGGTCAGCGGGGCATCGCCGCGATTGGTGATCTCGATGCCGGACATGACGTAGCTGTAGATGTCCGAGCCGAGAGCCACCTGGCCGACACCGGTGACCAGCGGCCGCTGCTCATAACTCACTTCAATCTCCGGCCCGCTGCGCACCACATTGAAATCGTGGATGGCCCCTTTGGCACTGTCCTGGAACTGCGTGCCGACCACGAGTTCGCTGCTGCGCAGGGAGATGGCAGTGGGCCACGAACCGGCAGGCATGCCTGCACCGTGCTTGATGCGGGTCTGCTGCTTCCAGGCAGGGCCGACGGAGGAGAACAGATGCACGGCACCATCGGTCGGCAGGTTGTCCACCAGGCTGTGAGCGGTCAGCACGGCGGCTGTTTCCCCCTGCAGGTCGACAAAAGAGAAAGCCACACCGGCGGGGGCGGGGCTGGGGCTGAGGGTGCCGATGGGCTCCCAGGCCGTAGCCAGAGCATCCAGGCGGAAGGCATACGCACGGCCTGCCTCTGCGGTGCCCACGAGGACGCGACCGTTCTGAATGGCGAGCGAGAAACCAAACAGGCCCCGGAGTTTGGGGGCTGGCGGACGCAGTTCATCCAGGAAAGACGCGCCGTCTTGCCGCAACTTGTAGGCAGCCACCTTGCCTGCGAACTGGACCTTGCCGTTCGGTTCACCGGGAAAACCCACCAGCAGGTGGCTGTTTTCGATGGCGAGGCTGGTGCCGCAGAGGCTGTTGCCCTCAATGCCTTTGAGATCCATGATGGAAGTCCACGCTCCGCCTTCACTTTCCCGGCTGTACACTTTCACAAAACCGGCCTGGCTCACGCTCTCGATGTTGGCCGTAGGGGCGGCCACGGCGGCGAAGTTGCCGTGCACTGCGACAGCGCCTCCGAGGCTGGTCTTGTTGGGAAAATCCTGGGTGGGGAAAACCTCTGGAGCCTGCCATTCCCCGCTGAGGCGGATGCAGTGGAAGACACGGCCTTCCAGGATGACATTGCCCGTACCTGCGGCACCGATGAGCAAGGTGTTCTTATGCACGGACACGGCGCTGCCGAAGTGCGCATTCTGCAGCGGGGTGGGCATCTGCAGGCGGATCTTTTGCACCCACTCACCGGCGGTGCCGCGCTCATAGATGTAAACAGCACCCGCCTTTTCCAGGCTGCCGATCTTTTCATCGGGAGCGCCGACGACCAGGGTGTTTTCGTGACGGGCGAGGATGGCGCCAAACTGGCTGCCTGCGACCGGGCCAGCCACCTGGGCCGGGGTGCGGGGTGCCAGACTGGTCCCGGCGGCGGTGGCAACACTCAACGTGCCTGCCAGAAAAAAGAGGGCGGAAGAAACAAGAGACTTAAGAATCACCCGGCACCTAGGACCGATTTTGCTGAATTTCCAGCAAAATGATCACTAGCCACCCCCGACCGTTTGTCTGACGCGTGTGTCTGCTTTTTTTCAAAGCGGCCTTTCCGAAAACAAAAATCCCCTTTCCCGGCGTCCGGCCGGGAAAGGGGAACATCTTGATTGGAAGCAACCGGTCAGCCGATCTGGGCGAGGATGGCGGAGGCGATTTTGTCGGCCTGGGCCTCGAGGTATTCCACATCCCGGCCTTCGATGAGCAGGCGGATGAGGGATTCTGTGCCGGAGTAACGCAGGAGCACGCGGCCGTAGTCGCCCAGCTTTTTCTCGGTTTCTTTGATGATCTTCTGGGCGTCGGCCAGCTCAGTGATGGGCGGCTTGCTGCGCACGCGCAGGTTGCGGGCAGCCTGGGGGAACTTTTTCAGGCACTTGCGCAGCTGGCTCAGCGGCTCGCCAGTTTCCTTCATGATCTTGAGGATCTGCAGCCCGGCTACGAGGCCGTCGCCTGTGGTGGCCCAGTCGCCAAAGATGATGTGGCCGCTCTGCTCGCCGCCCAGGTTCAGGCCGCGGGCGTTCATTTCTTCCAGCACGTAACGGTCGCCGACATTGGTGCGGAGGACCCGGCCGCCGAGGCGGGAGACGAGGTCGTCCAGGCCGTAGTTGCTCATGATGGTCACGGCCAGGATGTTCTGCTTCAGCGTGCCTTTGCGCAGCATGGACTCGGCCGCGATGGCCATGAGCTCGTCGCCGTCCAGGGCAATGGCTTCTTCATCGCAGAGGGCGATGCGGTCAGCATCGCCATCATGGGCAATGCCTGCCTGCGCTTGGGACTGGCGGACGAGGCGCTCCAGCTCCTCGCTGTGCGTGCAGCCGCACTCTTCATTGATGTTGAAGCCGTCCGGCTCGCTGTGGAAAACCTGCACGTCCGCACCCAGCTGCTCCAGGGCGAGGGCGCTGGTGTAGGAGGCGGCACCGTGGGCATTGTCCAGCGCCACACGCATGCCGTCGAGACGCACGCCGCCCATGCTGGCGACGGCGTGGGCGACATAGCGCTCCACACTGTCCTTGAGGTGGCTGACGCGGCCGATGCTGCGGCCTTCCGGCCGGGGGCCTTCGGAGGCATTGCCGAGGACGATTTTCTCAATGGCGATCTCGGTTTTGTCGCTCAGCTTGCGGCCGTTGCCGTGGACAAACTTGATGCCGTTGTCTTCAAACGGATTGTGGGAGGCGCTGACGATGACGCCAAAATTGGCCCCGGTCTGCGCGGCCAGCATGGCGACGGCAGGGGTGGGCACCATGCCAGCCAGCACCACATCCACCCCGGCGGAGTTCAGGCCGGCAATGAGGGCTGCCTCCAGCATCTCGCCGGAAGCGCGGGTGTCGCGCCCGATGACGGCCCGGGGCCGTTCACCACCGTCGCCACGCGCGCCCAGCACGGAGGCTGCCGCCTGCCCCAGACGCAGGACAAACTCAGGGGTCATGGGGTGACGGTTGGCCACGGCGCGGACGCCGTCGGTGCCGAAGAATTGGCGCTTTTCAGACATAGTAGATAGAGCGCGCGGTTTAACGCAGGAGTGCGCCGGTGTCAAAGCCCTAGCCAAGCGTGGGTGGTCTGCCCGCAGGATCTCACACGGCGCGCATGGGCGGCAGGGGCAGTTCATACCGCTGGCCGCCGCCGGTCTGGCTCTTGATCATGAACCAGAACAGAAACGCCAGCAGCAGGGCGATGAATTTCTCGCGCCAGTTGCGGGTGAAAAAGTTTTTAAATTGAGCCCAGATCACGGGTGGGTTCCTCCGGTTCAGGTTCAGGCGCAGCGGTGCCGTAGGTGAGCAGTTCGTTGAGCCGCTCGCGCAATTCATCGGGTTCCAGGTCGTGCTCCAGCTTGCCCCGGTAGGCCAGGGAGAGGGCACCGCTTTCCTCGCTGACGATCAGGGCGATGGCGTCCGTCTCCTCCGTGACGCCCATGGCGGCCCGGTGACGCAGGCCGATGGCGCGGTCGCGTACCTCCTTCTGGCTGACGGGGAAAACGCAGCCGGCGGCGGAAATGCGGCCCTGGTCAATGATGGCCCCGCCATCATGCAGCGCGGTCTTCGGGTGGAAAATGGTGGTGATGAGTTCCGGCGAGAGCTTGGCATCCACGGCGACGCCGGAGTCGGCCAGCAGCTTCAGGTCAATGCCGCGCTTGATGGCGAACAGCGCGCCGCAACGGCGGGCGGACATCTGCTGCATGGCCTCCAGCAGCACGTCCAGAGACTCCGGGTCGGGCCGGTTCAGGGAGAAAAAACGGTGGCTGCCCAGCTCTGCCAGCACACGGCGGAGTTCCGGCTGAAACAGCACCACCAGGGCGATGGCGAGGAAGACGGAGATGCGCTGCAGCAGCCAGGTGATGACCTCCAGCTCCAGCAACTGTGACACCAGCGCCAGGCCCAGCAGCAGCATGAGCAGGCCGGTGAGGATGCGCGCGCCGCGTGTGGCCCGGAAGAACAGGTAGGCCTGATAGACCAGCACAGCGAGGATCAAAATCTCCACGCCATCACGCCAGTGCTTTATGAAGAGGTCCCACATGGTCGGCTTTCCTTGCTCAAAGCCTAACGAAAGCGCCAGCGCAAGGATTTCATGCCCCGGACGGACATTTTATGTTCCCAAGTCTTTGCGCAGGCTGCGTTTCTGCCGGACATCCGAGGCTCTGGCAGGCCAGGCAGGCTGTGTTTACCTACGCCTGCATGAGGCTGCCGGATTCAACCGCCTGCCCCTTTTCCTGCCACCATGAAAGTGTCTGTTGTCCCGCCCGATCTCCGCTGGCCGGAGGCCTTTGCCCGGGAAGCGGCGGAGATCCGCGCCGCAGCGGGGTGTGCCGTGCTGGATGTGCATCACATCGGCAGCACGGCCATCTGCGGCATTTATGCCAAACCGGTCATCGACATCCTGCTGGTGGTGGACCGCCACACGAACCTGGACGCCCGGTCTGCCGCAATGGCGGCGCTGGGTTATGAGGTGATGGGGGAGTTCGGCATTCCCGGGCGGCGTTACTTCCGCAAGAACTCGGCCGAGGGCCTGCGCACGCACCAGGTGCATGCCTTTGAAGCAGGCAGCCCGCACCTCTTCCGCCATCTGGCGTTTCGCGATTACATGAACGCTCATGCGGAAGCGGCCCAGGCTTACAGCAGGCTCAAACAAAACCTCGCTGCGGCCTTCCCGCATGACATCGAGGCGTACATGGATGGCAAAGATCCTTTCATCCAGGAGCACGAGGCCCAGGCGCTGAAGTGGGCGAAGGAGGACGGGATGCGCTGAAAGCCCGGGTGGCAAAACCGTTACGATTTCCGTGAAGCCTCTCCGGTCGCTGTCTTTCATGCTGCGATGCAGCGCCAGCTCTGGCAGAATGCCGGAAGAAAGACCATGACTGCACGCCATTTCCTCCTTCTTGTTGGAGCCCTGTTTGCCACCGCTGCCGGCTCTGTACATGCTCACCTGCCCGATGAAGAGGTGATTTTGAAAAGCGGCGGACGTGATGCTGAAGTCCTGATCGAAAAGGCGTGGGCCCTGCTGACCACTGCCGAGGTCTTTGCCACGCGGGCGGTGTGGGAAGGCGGTGACCCGCCTACCACCTGCTGGGCGCTGACGGTCATCGTGCGGCATGATGCCAGGGCGAAGGAGCGGCTGAACGAGCTTTTCTCCCGCACCCAGGTGCCGGAGAAAAAGCTGTATGCGATGGCGGGTCTGCTGCACCTGGACGCGACGGAGAAAGCCCGGTTCACGCCCGAACTCCTCGCTCCGCTGGCGGATCTCCCGGTGCAGACGCAATCCGGCTGCGTGGGTGACGAAAGCACCTTTGCCACGGAAGCGGCCAGCCTTCTGGAGCACGGCACCGCCTCCTACATCTTTGAGCATCTGCCGTCCATCTACCGCACGGTGGAGGTGCGGCGCAGGGGCTGAGGGGGTGCTGCTTGCTGTCCCGGCCGGTGTGCAGGCTTGTGAAAACAGGCCAGCTCCTGCATCATGCGGCCCATGCTTCGGGATGTCTCGACTGAGGAGAATGAAGGCGCGGGGTCCGTCCGGACTGCGGGCTGCATCCTCTCGGCCCTGGCCTGCCTTCCTTTCGGCTTCTTCTCGGGTGCCCTCTTCATCATGGCCTGGGGCTGGAGCGACAACTCAGAGGAGTTTGCCCGCCTGACCCTGAAACTGGCCGCAGGCTGGGTCTACCTCATCGGCTCCATGGTGTGGTTTTTCGGACGAATGCCGCCGCGCTCCCAGATCCCCGCCGCCATCCTCCTGAATGCTGCGGGTGCCTACCTGTGGGTGCCCCTGCTGTTTTCACAGGAGAGAGGCCGCCTATGGATCGCGGTGCCGGGGATTCTCCTGACCGTTCTCTGGCTGCTGTGGATTTTCTACAGTCGGCGGAACCCGCCGGATACGCCCTGAAGAGGAGATCGCCAAACCTAACCAACGTTTCTTCACCCAAGCTGCCGGGGCGCTGGCGTGGATGAAGACGCGGATGGATTGCCATGGGGCCGTCGATGCGTAGATTGGAATGCTGATTTCTTTGACCGTATCCCTGCTTCCCTGCCATGCCCTCTTCCCTTCCCCGCTGGATTGTCGCCCTGCTTTCTCTCGCCTGGATCTCCTCGTCTTGGGCAGACGGGTTCAGCCTCGCCTGGTCCTTGAAAAACGAGCCGCATGTGGTGTTGGAACTGACACCGGACCAGGTGGCCACCGTGGGCCGGGAACGGAAACTGGTGCTCACGGATGCCCAGCGCGCGACTTTGAAGCAGCGGGTGAAGAAGGTGCCGAAGGTGCTGGGGGTGGAGTCTCCGGGGGAACCGGACTGCGGCTGCTGCATCGCCCCGGCGTTCTGGTCCGCTACAAATCAGATGATCATCTGGACCCGGAGGCTGGCCTCGGACAAGGATGGCGGCAGGCACTACCATGAACTGCGTCTGAAACCCGGCCGCTACACGGCGGATGCCCAGGGGCAGATCTATGCAGCGGGCCAGCCGGTGACCTGGAAGCAGTTTGAAGCGGCAGTGCGTGCCAAACAGGAGGGCGAGTACCTGCAACTGTCCATGCCGCCCGAGGAGCCGCGCGATTTTGCGGCACGGGTGGAGCGCCTCAAAAAGCGGAAGCATTTCTTCTTCCGGCTGTGAAACCGCTGGTCCGGAATGCCTAACAAAGAGTGCGCCTGCACTTGTCTGACGAAATGTTTGCTTAAAAGTGGGGTGGAGGCACAAGCGGACAGCCTAGTTTGGCGGGACTGGAAACCTCACGCCCCGCCATGAACCGACACTTTTGGATCCCTGCCGCCATCGTTGGTGTTCTCGCCGCTTTCCTGGCCGCCGTCTGGTTCATGGACCCGTTTGTGATGATGATCCTGGGCATGGCTTCGCTGGTGCTGGTTGGCGCGCCGGGAGCTCTCGCCGGCGTGGCGATGCTGGTGACCGCCCGCAAGCAGAAGCGCCCGCTGCGCCCGGCGCTGACCCTGCTTTTGTCGGTGGCCGCCTATGGGGCCTTGGTGGGCCTTGCCATTCCCGCCAACAAGGGGGTGCAGGAGCGCGCCGTCAGCGCAGCCAAGGGTTATCCGGAGCAGATCTCCCCGCTGCTGGAGGACTACCGCAAAGCCCACGGCACCTACCCGGCCAGCCTGGACCAGCTTCCCGCCAAACCCTCCGTTCCCCGCCTGCTGCGCAGCGGCCACGGCTACCGCTCCAACGGCAGCAGCTACCGGTTCTCCTTCAACGTTCCCGGCGGCCTGGTGGATACCTGGGACTACCACAGCGAGACCGGCATGTGGCATCTGACCACTTGAGTTTGGCGCTACCTGTTAGGCTGGAACACGGAGACTGGGGGGCCATCCCGGCCCGCTGATTTCATTGACGGTGCCCAACCACCTTCCATGAGCGGAGCCCCCGATCGAAACTGGCATTCTGATCAAAAGAAGCTATGCAGTCTCCGCAGGTGGAGACATTGCGGAAATTGTAAGCTACTACAAATCTTGCCCGCCCAATGAACAGACGAGCAGGACAGGCTGAAATTCCCCCGGGTGGCTGGCCCGGGGTCTTATCCATTCAATCTTTCAAAGGCCAAAACAACTGCCATGCAATGCCTCACCGAACCTGAAGCTTCAGCATGGCTGCGGCAACGCACCATCCCTGAAGACCCTTATCACCGGGATGAGCGGCCGCCGTTCTACCTGCAGTTTCATGCGCCCGCGCCCTTTCGCCGCACGGATGCCTGGGTGCGCCAGTATTGGAAGCGCATCATCCCCGGAGCAGACGCGATGGTCCATATGACGGATTGGGGACTTTATGAACAGAGCGAGATGATCGCCGTCATGGGCATCCGGAACAGTCAGGGTGAAAGCAGGCCGCTCATCGAGGCACCGGCCCATATAGTGACTGCCGAAGCGTGCGAGACAGGCATCGGCCTCTTCTCCCTCTCCGTCTCCTTCGAATGGTCGTCCTATCTCTATTCCCCGATGAACCGCAGCACGCTGTACAACTGGGAAGGCGCGATCCTGGATTTCTGGACAGACAGCGAAGAGGCGCTTGCAGAAATGCGCCGGCTTGTTGAGGAGTTCGGGCTGGAAGAGGCCCTGCAAGGCAATCCTTAGGCTGCGGAAGCCTCGATGTCAGCAGCCGTTACCACTGAAATCTCATGTTGAACAGCACGTGTCCCGGCTTGCTTTGAAAGCATCTCCCAGAAGCCCCACACCATGAATCCAGTTCCCTATGCTCCTGGCCCGCGATGCGGTGCGCACGGGAAGAAACAAGCTGCTACGGTTCTGCGACGCCCGAACAGCCTTGCAGATGAAATCGTGAAGTTTTAACTTCGCGCAGTCAAAAAACCCCCCCTGCGATGAACCTTCAGGACTATATCCTTTCCCAAGAGGGGCTGAACCTCTCCGAGATGCTTCGAGAGTGGAACTGGGCGCTTCCTCCCGCGTTCGATGTGTGGATGGTGACGCGCTTTGCAGACCTCATCATCGCGCAGGAGGATGGCTCGGTCTGGCTCCTCGACACGAGCGGAGGCAGCTACCGCCGCATCGCGGATTCCGGGGACCACTTTGCCGCCCTGGCCAATGATGGGGATACCTTTCGCGACTGGTTCATGGTGAGTGCAGTGGATGAGATGGCGGCGGCAGGCCATGTGCTGGGGCCGCAGCAATGCTACAGCTTTCAACATCCTCCGGGCCTCGGCGGGGACTATACCCTCGCCAACTACCTGGTGACGGACCTCCACGTGCATCTGGCCCTGCACGGCCAGATCTTTGGCAAGACCAAGGACGTGCCCTACGGCACGAAAGTGACTCTCACCGTGGATCGGGGAGTACGGCCCAAAGTGTGAGGTAGCGAGGCATGGCACGGGCTCTTCAAGTAGAGATGGTCAACGAGCTCGCTTACACCGTGGGCTCGGCAGACAACTCACGGCGCTACGCCATCGAGGTGGACCTGACTGAGGGATATTCTGCGACATCTGTTCATGGTTTGATCATCGATGGCAGCCCGGCTCTGGTGGTCGCAACCTCGGCAGGCGCGTCCAGGATTCACGAACACTCTTTTCTGGTTCTCGATTCTGCCGTCTACTTTGCTGTCGGGATGCACGTGGTGCGCTTCACACCCGGGAGGGAGCGGGCTGACTGGATCTTGCAGACCGACGAGGCCACCTGTTTTGGCGTGCACTACAGCCGCCAGCATGATGCACTGATTTCTCACGGCGAGATTGCGATCAGCCGGTTCACCCGTGAAGGAAAGATCCTTTGGACGGCAGGCGGGGCGGATATTTTTTCCGAAGGATTTGAGATCCTGGAGGACTGCCTTGAAACCAAGGATTTTGGTCACAGGGTCTATCGCTTTGACTACGATGGGCAGTTGATGACATAACCAAATATCCAGGTGGCCGTCGCCCCGCTCGCCCCTAGTGGGAGCTTGGAGAGAATGAACCCAAACGGCCTCAGAAAGCAAAGAGCCGACTGCTACAAAGGTGAACGGCCGACTGCGGAGGGATTGGAGCCGTTTGAAAACATCTCTCTTTGATTCGGAGAGATGGTGCGCGGTACAGGGTTCGAACCTGTGGCCCCCACCATGTCAAGGTGATGCTCTACCACTGAGCTAACCGCGCTTTTTTGTCGGACGGGTTCTCTACTGCCAGGGAGGCAGGTGGGCAAATGGTTTTTTTGAGGCGGCCCCAGGTTCGTGTCGGCTGCATGCGGCAGGCAGACACAAGGCCGGTGTGCCCAAAGGAGGGAACCGGGTGGAGAACGTGAGGAAAAATTAATATTCGTTTTTCCGCCGCGTTCTCTACACTCCCGCTTCGCCATGACCACACGCCGTTCCTTCCTTGCCAGCAGTCTCAGCGCCCTGGGTGCTGCCTCCCTCCCTGCCCTTGCCATTGAGCCGCTCAACCGCGCAGGCAAGAGCCGCATGCAGATCGGCGTGGCGGCCTACAGTTTCCGCGACAAGTTCCAGTGGTCGCGCGGCAAGGAGCAGAAGGCGAAGGACGGTGAAAAGCTCTGGAGCATCCTGGACTTCATCGACTGGTGTGCCGACCACAACGTGCCAGGCGCGGAGGTGACGAGCTATTTCTTCCCGCCGGATGTGGATGAAAAATTCCTCCTCGAGGTGAAACGCCACGCCTATCTGCGCGGGGTGCAACTGGCGGGCACGGCGGTGGGCAACAACTTTGCCCTGCCGAAAGGGGAGAAGCGGGACAAGGAGATCGCTGATGTGAAGCGCTGGATCGACTATGCCGCCATCATGAATGCGCCGCACATCCGCGTATTCGCCGGGCAGCCGCCGAAGGGCACGCCGGAGGAGGAGGCGCTGGCCAACTGCCTCTCCGCCTACCAGGAGTGCCTGGACTACGCAGGCCAAAAGGGCATCTTCCTCGGCCTGGAAAACCACCACGGCCTGGTGGCGCAGCCGAAGAACCTGATCTGGCTGGTGAGCGAGGCCAAGAGCCCCTGGGCGGGCATCAACTGGGACAGCGGCAACTTCCACACCGAGGACCCGTATGGCGACCTGGCGAAGATCGCGCCGTATGCCATCAATGTGCAGCTCAAGATGGAGATCACGCGCCCGGACGGCAAGAAGGAGGAGAGCGATGTGGACCGCGTGCTGAAGATTCTCAAAGACGCCAACTACCAGGGCTGGTTCACCCTGGAGTACGAAGTGAAAGGCGCGGATCCCCTGGTGGAAGTGCCGAAGATCATCGAGAGCCTCAGGCCGAAGCTGGCGTGAGAAGAAGGGGGCGGGAAGAAGTTTGCGGTGGTTGGCAGTTGTTGACGGTTGTTTGCCGTGGTTGGAAAAACCGCTGCCCAACGCCGCTCCCCCTCAGCCGATAGATTCAGCACAAAATCATGAGAAAGCAGTTCCCATTCGAGAAGCTTGAAGTGTGGCAGGATGCCCGCCGTTTGGTGGGTGCGGTGTATCAGGAGACAAAGGACTTTCCCAAGTCTGAGCTCTATGGCATGACCAGCCAGATCAACCGCGCCGCTGTCTCTGTGGCCAACAATCTGGCCGAAGGGGCAGCACGGGCCAGCATGAAAGACCAAGCGCACTTTTCCAACCAGGCCTATGGTTCATTGATGGAAACCGCCTCGGATCTGATCATCGCGACTGACCTCGGT
>DASWXG010000029.1:0-3598 GCA_036405615.1 Prosthecobacter sp.
CTCAGCCTGGGTCACCATTTCAATATGCAGCTCATAGCTGCGGCGGGCGTCGTCATCGAAGGTGAAAAGGCCGTGCTTCAGCAGCACCATGCCCTGGATGCCCTCGGCGCGCAGATCCCGGCCCTCGATCAGTTTGGCGACGGTTTTGGCCAGGATGAAACCGGGCATCACATAGGGCACCACGATGACCTTGCTGCCAAAAACTTCCTTCACGCGCGCTTCGCCA
This sequence comes from Prosthecobacter sp., assembly GCA_036405615.1. Lineage (GTDB taxonomy): Bacteria > Verrucomicrobiota > Verrucomicrobiia > Verrucomicrobiales > Verrucomicrobiaceae > Prosthecobacter. Next base: position 227 of record DASWXG010000029.1, read on the forward strand.
TCGGCGCTGCAAGTCAGGGCTGAAATCGCATTCGCGTGGCTGTGATCCACAAACCGGAACGGCAGGATGGCGTGCAAAATGGCCTCGATGCTGGCCGCCGGAGCGTTCGGGTTCGTCATGGCCGCACGCTGCTGCAGCACCATGTCGGCATCGCTCATGGATGGCAGACGGGACATCTTGACCAGCGCGTCCATGCGCACCGGGGAGAATCCTTCGCGCTCAATCGTGGCCAGATCCCAGCCGCTGCCCTTGACATAGCAAAGCTCCACATCGTCGCCAAAAAAGTCTTTTTCAGTGACTTTGACGGAGGTGTTTCCGCCACCATGCAGCACCAGGGCCGGGTTACGGCCGAGAAGGCGGCTCGTATAGACACGCTGTCCCAGCGGGTCGGTTCCGAAAGTGGCGGCTTCTGTATCGTTCCAAAGGCTTTGCATGGTCAGGGGAAAAGGAGCCGCAGACTTCCGGTGGATGCGGCGAGGGTGCAAGGGGATTTTGGCGGCAGCCTGGCCACCCCGGCCCCCTTCGCGCTGCCCGATGAATGTTGCTTGCCGTGAAGCAGAAGCCCATCCTCTTTAGGCGGAACTTCCTTTTCCCATGCCAGCCCAAGCCACTCTCAAGAAGAAGTCGGACAAAAAGCCCGGTAAAAAGAAAAAATCCCCCCCCGCGGCCGCACTTAAGGCGCAGCCTTTCTGGATAGGCTTTGACCTTGGGGGAACCAAGATGCTGGCCTGTGTCCTGGACAAGGATTACAACATCCTGGCCACCGCGCGAAAATCCACCAATGGCTCCGACGGCCAGATCAAGGGACGAAAGAAAATTGTCACGACCATCCAGGAAGCCATCGCTGCCTCCGGTCTGAATCCCGCCGGCCTGCAAGGCATCGGCATCGGCTGCCCAGGACTGGTGAATCCAGACAAGGGGATGCTTATCAATGCCCCGAATCTGGGCTGGAAAAACATGGGGCTCGCGGGCATCCTCAAGACCGCCTTCAAGAAACCGGTGGCCGTTCTCAATGACGTGGATGCAGGCACCTTTGGCGAATACAAACAGGGAGCGGGCAAGGGAGCCCGGTCCCTTCTCGGGATCTTTCCCGGAACAGGCGTAGGCTCGGGTTTTGTCTATGACGGCAAGCTCATCATGGGCCGTAACGTCTCCGCCATGGAACTGGGCATGATCTACCTGCCCGGCACCCACCTTGGCAGCCCCATTCCCGGGGTCGCTCTTCTGGAAGACCTCACCAGCCGGCTGGCCGTAGCCTCCCAGGCGGGCATTGCCTGCTACCGCGGCCAGCTTCCGGAACTCGACAAAAAGACCCGTGGCAACCTCCGTGACATCCGCAGCAAGGCTCTCTCAGCCGCCTATGCGTCAGGCGAACCTGCCGCCGTCACCATGTTCCGCAACAGCGTTACCTTCCTGGGCATCGGCATCGCCGCAGTGGTCAATCTGCTCGCGCCAGACCACATCACCCTCGGTGGCGGGCTGGTCGAAGAACTGCCCCAGCTTTATCTCACCACACTGAAGGAAGAGGTGAACCGCTACGCCCTGCCCGGCCTCACCAAAGGCATCCGTTACTCCCTGGCAAAACTGGGCGGCAGCGCTGTTGCTGTGGGCAGCGTGGCCTGGCTGCGTGAGAGCCAGCCAAACGCGGGTTAGTCCCCGAGCCCCTTTTGCGGCGACCTTGCCACCAGCGGCAGCCGCAAGCACGATTTCATTCCAGCCCTTTCTTCCATGTCCGACCTGCCAGCGCCACCGTCTTCCGAGCACGCCCTCATCTATGTCGGAGCCGCCTCCCTGTCCCTGATCATCGGCACCCGGGGTGAATCAGGCACCTTCAGCCTGCTGGAGCATCTGGACAAACCCTTGCCCGTCGCGCGAGACATTTTCCGCACCGGCACCATCACCCGTTCCACGGTGGAACAGGCCGCAGGCATCCTGAAAGACTACCTGCAAACCGTCCGCGAATACGGCCTGCCGCTATCTAACGTCCGGCTTTACAACACCAACATTCTGTCCGAGGCGGCCAACCATGAAATCTTCCTCAACCGCCTCCAGGTCACCACAGCCCTGACGGCGCGGTTGATTGACGATGGCGACATGACCCGCCTGATCTACCAGATCGGCTTGCGCATGCTGAAAAAGAACCCGGCCTTGCGGGAGGGACACACCTTTGTCTCCCACATCGGCCCGGGCAATACCCGCGCCCTGTATTTCAAAGACGGCCGCCTCGCCGCCTACAGCAACTACCGCCTGGGCATCTTCCGCGCCCGTGAAGCCGTGGCCGGAGCAGACGGCGAATCGGTCCAACATCTCAGCCATCTGGAGGAACACATCCGTGGCGTCGTGGATCATCTGGCCCAGGACTACTCGGGCTACACCATCGACAACCATGTGGCCATCGGCGCCGAAATCCAAAGCGTGGCCGCTGAACTGGCACCGGCCAAACAAGGTGCCTTCCGCATCACTGAGGATGAACTGGAGCGCTTCACCGAGAAGCTGGCCCGCCTGAACCCGGACGAACTGGTCCGCAGGCTGCACGTGCACTACACCGGTGGAGAAGGCATCGTCCCCGCCCTTCAGACCAACCTGGCCCTCGCGCGCCGCTTTGGCGACGAGGCCCTGTGGGTGCCCGAAGGAGACTTCCACCGTGAACTGATGCTGGACCTCATGACTGCCAGCCCCCTGACGGCCAACTTCCAGGAGGAGGTGGTGCAGGCGGCCTGCGAGATTGGCGTGCGCTACAAAACGGACCGCAAGCATGCGGACCACGTGGCCCAGTTTGCCCAGCAGCTTTTCCGCGAGCTTCAGCACCTCCACGCCCTGGATCCGAAGTATGAACTGGTGCTGCGGGTGGCGGCCGTGCTGCACGAGGTGGGCATGTTCATCAGCCCGCGCGAACACCACAAGCACAGCCTCTACATCCTGCTGCAAACAGAAATCTTCGGCCTCAGCACGGCCGACCGCGAGATGGTGGCCCTGCTGGCCCGCTACCACCGGCGTTACAACCCTGAACCTAACCACCCGCTCTTCTCCGACCTCAGCCGCGAAGACCGCATGGTGGTCTTCAAACTGGCCGCGCTGCTCCGCATCGCCGATGCCCTGGACCGCACGCATGCCCAGCGTATCAAGAGCATCCAGCTGCGGCCTGAAGGCAGCCGCCTTTACATCCTGACTCCGGGCGTGGACGACACCACCGTCGAGCAGATCGCCATCAACTCCAAGTGTGACCTTTTCCGCGAAATCTACGGCTATGACATCCTCCTCACGAAGCCCTGAAGCCAAACCCCAGGCCAAGGCACCCCGGTTCACCGACGAGCACTTTTTCAACCGTGAACTGAGCTGGCTGGCCTTCAACGAGCGGGTGCTCGCCGAAGC
>DASWXG010000030.1:0-8026 GCA_036405615.1 Prosthecobacter sp.
GTCCGCAGCCCCTGCACCTCATACCACTTGACCCCGTCGACGCTGATCGCCACGCCATCAAAATTACCGCCATTGGTGACCGGGAAAGTGACACTGTGGTCCTCGTCGGCAAATTCCTTCATCCAAAATTTCAGGCTCACCTCCTCCATGCCGGCAAGATCCAGCGTCAGCGTCGCTTCATTGCGCGCAAACGCCGCCGGACTTCCCGCCGCATCCATCACCATGTGTTGCAGACCGCGCGGTGAACCGTAACCGGTCACCTGGGTCCGGTGCGGCCCGGTGCCGGTGATCTGCCATTCCGGCTTGAACGCAGCCGCCTCAAACCCGTCCTCGAACAGGGTAAGCCTGGCCATTTCAGGGAACGCACGACGGCCGGCAATGTCAAAGGCAGCACTCTCGCCCGCCAGCCCCAGGCCTGCGGCCTTCAGCCTCACCCCGCCGATCTCCCCCCCTGCCGTGACAGAGCCTGACGCCATGCCTTCCACCAAGGTCACCTGGGTCTGCGCCAGGACCTGCCCGCCGGAAGACACCAGTTCCACCACCACCGGGCCAACGCCCCCCGCCACACGCACTCCGGCGGCATCGGCGGCATGCACCTGGAAGGTCACGGCAGTATCGGCGTTCTGCGGAGAAGCCACCGGCGCAAAGACCAGCCTCTCAGCCTCACCGCCCGGCTGCACGGAGAAGACCTCGGACGTACCCGTTGCACCGCTGGAAGACGCGGCTGTCAATCTCGCCTCCGCAGCCGTCCCGCCCACAGCGAAACTGCCCGTCCACACTCCGCTAACAAAGGCTGCAGAAGGACCGGATGACAGTGCCAGAGGAGTTTCTCCGGCACGGGCGGCCAGCGTAACGGTTCCGTTGTAGGGCACCACATCACCGTTGTCATCCACCGCGCGGATGGTCAGCGGGTAGCTGGCATAACGGGTCAGTTGTGGATCCAACGCCGAGATCTCCAGGGCATGAGGTTCGTTGTCCACCACCCGCAGCACTGCCTGGCCATCCAGAAGACCTTCGGCTTTGAGCGTAAGCAGCACCTCCTGGGCCTCCATCAACTCATCATCGTCCACCGCCTGCACCAGGAAGCTGGCCGAAAGAGACCCGGCGGGAATGAGCGTGGTCAAAGGCACCTTCAACCGCCCCGGGTGGCTCGAAGCCAGAGTCACCAACGTCTCCACCGAACGGGTGCCCGACAGAGTCACGGTACCAGAGACCGGTACCGTTCCCTCACGCATTTCAGCGGCAGGCAGGCTCACCACCAGCTGGCGGCTTTCGTTGTCTGCCACCACCAGACTGGCCTTGCCGTCCGTCATCCCGGCCACGCGGGCCGTCACCTCCACCGTCTGGTCCCCGTCCAGCAACGTGTCATTGACGGGGGTCACCACAAATGATGGCGCACCGCCCTGCGGAACCGTCACATAGGCCGACACCGTCGCCTCAGTCGTGTCACTGGAAGAAAAGAACGCCCGGAAAGACCCCACAGGACGCTGGGAGAAACTCGCCGTCCCCTGGCCGCCACTGCCGCCTTCTGCCAGTACAGGGGGAACCGTCACGGAGATTTGGGGCCTCTCGTCATCCAGCACCCGCGTGTGAGTATAACTTGTAGTGTAGCCAGAAACGGTGGCGGTGATGATTACCGGCTTGCCCAGGTCAGCATACTGGTTCTGCGGCGCATTCAGGGTAAAGGAGGCCGAAGTCTGTCCGGCAGGTATCATCACGGCGGAAGGAACCTCCAGGATGGCGGGTGCGCTGGAGCTCAGCGACACCACAATGGCAGCCGCCGGAGCCACCGCGACACTGGCAGTGGCCTGAACCAACGAGGCACCTTCCGCAATGTTAGGCGGCACTGTCAGGGAGACCACATTGGTGCCCTCTGCCCTCACAGACACGTCGTCAATGGCGATGCCGTCGTTAGGGATCGCCTGGTCATCATACTGGCTGAAGCGGATTCTGAAGGTGCTGTTGTAAGTCCACCCCAGCTTCTGCATGACAGGATCCAAAAATACCCGGGTGCCAGCAATCCCGTAACTGGCGGGTGCCAGCGTCAGGCTGGACACCTCCACCCAGGTGATTCCGTCCCGGCTGATGGCCACGCCGTCATAGTTGGCAGTGTCCGGCAGCGTCTCGTCCGGGCCGGTTAATGGGGCCGCATGGTTCTCGTCCAGGAACTTCTTGGCCATCCACTCGACCGAGACGTTTTTGCGCCCGGTCAGGTCCAGGGTCAGCGTGGGTGAATTGCGCGCAAAGGTGCCCGTCGCGGTGCTGGTGGTATCCATCGTCAGATGGTAGCTCCCGGTCTTCGGCAGGTTGGCCGAGGTCACCAGTGTCCTGGCGGTCGCTCCAGACTTCGTCGCCGTCCAGGCGGAGGAGAGAGTGCCGCTCTCAAAGCTGTCACTGAAAACCAAGGCCGTGCCGATATTGCCGGCAGGGGCACCGCTGACAGTGACCCGGTTGCTGAATCCCTCCACTCCGGAAGGTGCCCGGGCCAGAAGCCACAAGGTGCTGTTGGAAGACATCGGCGCATAGGCCTTCACCGTCGCCTGGCCGCTGGTGAACACCGCCGGGGATGACGGCACCGGGCCAAAGCTAATGGCCTCATAGAGCAGCAGTACTGGCAGCTGGTTGGACACTGCCGGCTGGGGGCCGCTTGTCGCATTCCACGAAAGCGGCGGGCCGCTGGAGTTGCCGTTGGCGGTGGCAGACTGGACCCGGCCTGCCGTCTCCACCGTGCGGAAGACTGCGGGGGCGGAGGTCGAGGCATTGTCAAAGCTGATGTCCACAATCAGGTTCTGCGCCCCGTCATACAAAAACGGTTTTACAAATGGCAGATAGGTCTGGCCGGTGGACAAAGAACCCGAATAGATGGTCGTCCAGCCCCCGTCTTCCCAGCCACCGCCCTCAAAGGAGGTCTTGTCGGTATGTTTCACCCTCATCGTGAAATTCAGCAGAGGCTGAGTCGTCACCGCCACAGAGGAGAAGTTGAATGCACCCAGCCACCGTTCTCGTGTGCCAAGCTCTGCCGCTGTGTATAAAAGCTGCGTTCTGGATTCATGCACCGCCGTGTTAAACACGGCTGTCGTCGTGGTCGCGCTGCCCGTGGAGCCAACGGTCCCCTCATAGGCGCCCATCCAGGCCTCCACCAGCGTGTTGTCCTGGTAGCCTGTGGCGGTGGTCCCCTGGTCATCCACCGCCCGCACATTCGCCGTGAACGCCTCATCCACCCGGATGGATAGCGGCAGCCCGCTCCAGGCAAAGGAATGGTGTACCACCGGCTGGATCGCAAAGGCGTTGCTGGAGCCCGTTTTCCCGTTCCCGTCCGTGGCCGTCAGCACAATGTTCTGGGCAACCTCCGTGAAAAGGAGACCCATACTGGCCGCCCCACCACTGAACCCTGAAATCACAGCGGGGGTAAAAGGCACCGGCCCGCTGCTGGATGTCGAAGTGAGTGACACGCTCCCCGTGTGATTCGTGATCAGATTGCCCGCAACATCATGCGCAGTCACAGTCACCGTCACCGGCTGGTTGCGCCACTGCGGCGACGCAATCGTCGCAAACCTGTAGGAGGAGACATCATTGTCCTGCACCGCCAGCTGCCGGATTGCAGAGGCATAACCTGCCGCAGCCGCCGTCAAGGTCACCGGACGCGGACCGTCCAGATCCGCATCGTCCACCACCTGAAGGAGAAAGCTCACCTCGGCCACACCCGCAGGAAGGGTCACAGAAGCCGGCACCGTCCCTTCCGTGACATCGCTGCTGCTGAGGGTGACCTGTACCGGAGAAGTGTGCAGCGTATTCGCCGTCACCGTGCAGATCTGCGGCCCTTCGCCCTCCGCCACAGAGGCCGGACCCGTAAGAACCAGCGTGGGGGATTCATCGTCGCGGATTGTGATGGACACAGGGTGGTTCGTCCAGCCGGCCACCCGCGCTGTCAGCGTCACACTTTTGTTGCCGGTGGCAAAGGCATCATCGGCCACAGTCAGCGGAAAGATCACCGGCGCGCTGCTGCCTGCGGGCAGGGTAACCGCAGCGGGTGCATTCAAAACGGGGTCGCTGGAAACAATCTCCACCACCACATCCCGGTCCGGAGCCTGGCTCACAGAAAGAGCAGCGGTGGCAGACTGCTGCCCTTCATCCAAAGCCGGCGCCGCGCTCAGCGTCAGCACTGCCAGTTCATCATCCGTCACCTGCAGAGCCTTGTCCGCCCCTGCCAGGCCAGGTGCCGACGCTGAAACCGTGACACTGCGCGTGCCATCCAGCAGTGCATTGTCGTGGGGCGTGATGGAGAACGTCTGCGAAAGCTGCCCCGCAGCCAGCGTCACCGAAGCCGGCACCGAGGCCACCGAAGGCGCGCTGGAAGACAGGTTCACCTCCAGGGGCTGGGGCAGAGGCACGCTCAGGCTCACCGTTGCCGTTACGGGCGCACCGTTTTCCGGCACGGTGTCCGTCGCAAACGCCAGCGCTGCATTGACTGTCGGCTCACCCAGGACCTGGATGTCATCCAGGTTCCACCCGGTGTAGGCGGCGGTGCCGCTCAACACCTGGTAGCTCCAGCGCACCTGCACCGTCGGCTGCCTGTCCGCCATGGAGGAGATGTCATACTCCAGGGTCTGCCAGGCATTGTCGGTCACAGCCGGAGAGGGATTGACATACACCTCCCTCCAGTTGTTTCCGTTCGTGGCCACCTCCACGGTCACACGAGTGCCCGTCAGAGAGGCCGTGTTCAACCAGCGGCGGAAGCTGAGGCGGGTGTTCTTTCGCGCCTGGAGATTCAGAGGAGCGGTGGTCAGATAAAACGGCCCCGACACCGCCGTGCTGTGCGCGCCCGCCAGATTGGTCCCAAACACCTTGCCGCCCGTGGCCCCTGAGACGGGGTCAGGATTGCCCACGGTCCCGGCACCGCCCATAGGAATGCCATAGCCCCATTCACCCGTCGTCGTCCAGCCGCCGGGCTGGCTGTCGAGCGGGAAGTCATAGACCACCGGAGGTTTCACATACAGGCGGACACCCACAGGCTGCTTGAAACCCGTCACCAAATTCTCGAACACCACGTTGGTGCTGTGGAAGCCGGAAGCCACTGTCCCCGCCTGCGTGCTGAGAGCCACCTGCACCTGCGCACCCGGTGCCAGCTGCCCGGCGGAGGGGTTTGCCACCAGCCAGCCGGCACCGGCATTCACGGCCCAGTTCAGATTCGTTGAACCATCATTGGTTAGCGTGAGCACTCTGGCTGCGGGCGCAAAACTTCCACCCAGGCTGCCGTGGATGTTCCAGCCGCTGCGGTCGTCGATCTCCAGAGCGTCCGGCACCTTGTAGGATTCTGTCACGCCGGTGGTGGTGCTGCTGGCGGGAGCGGCCGCCCCGTCTCCCAGGCCGCGTTTGGCAAAGGCCGTCCACACTTCCCCCATGTCCTGTACATGGTTCACCATCGTCGCCTGCAAGATGCCGTCGCGCGCCTGCACCAGGTTCGGGTTGGCCGGTCCCAGCTTCATCCCTTCCGCCACCAGGAACATGGCGCGTTCATTGCCGGTTTGGAAGCCATGCTTCAAAATCAGATTCGCACGCATGTCCCACAGCATGGTGCACCAGATGGTGCCCACGTAGTGGACCTGAGACGCATCCTGCGTGGCAGCAAACAGCGGATTCCTCGGCACTGCCGTATGCCAGTCCACCAGATTCGGGTCGATGTCCCGGAAGGTGTGCGGGTTCTTCAGCATGTCCGTGCTGTAGCTGTAGCGCCGCGCGCCATAGTAGTAGTTCTCCGAAAACCAGCCGCTGCTTTGATAACGGGAATAACCAGCACGAGCCCAGTTCCCGTGAGGATTGTCGCTGGCTTCTGCCGTCAGCGCCTGTCCGTAAAAGTCTGACCATCCTTCCCCCATGCCTCGTGAGGCCAGGGCGGAAATGGTGACGGACGGCCCGCCCACCAGACGGTTGCTAAGACCGTGGCAGTACTCGTGTAAAACCACCTCCGCTTCGAATGAACCGTCACGGTCCGGTGTCGGCCCGGTCCAGTTGAACATCTGCATCCGCCCCCGTCCGCCGTCTACGGGTGTCGAGAAGTTGGCGTTGTTGGTGCCCGAGCCGTCCTGGGCCTCAGCATTGACCGGGTCGTTGGCCAGGCCGCCGCGCCCGAAGTTGTTGAGCTGAAAGTTACCCGCTGCTTCCGTGAAGCCCAGCTCATAAAGCCGGTCATGGGCAAAGTTCGTCCAGTAAAACAGCTGGGTCACGGAGGCCTCCTTCTGGGTCGCAGGCTCGTTGGCGAGATTCAGCGGAAAATCAAAGTTCCGGGCAGCCGTCCCGTCTGTGCGGGGCAGGTCAGCCACATTGTTGTTATCAGCATCAGTGTAGGCATCCGCATTGTTGCCGGTGGTGATCGTGGTGCCATCCGGAATCCAGCCCTCCGGAGAAGCGGTCAAATTGAGCGCCGTCAGGCTGAACACCTGGCGCTCCACCGGCAAAGGCTGCAGGCTGGACGGCGTCTCATGCCCCGGGGAAAACGGCGTGGGACTCTCCGTGGTGAACACCCGGTAAGTGGCCGGGCTGATGTAAGCCGTCAGCGCCTGCCGCACCAGCACCCCGCCCGTCTGCGCATCCACCAGCACCCGGTACATCTCGCCCCGGCTCCGGCTGGTCAGCGTCACATCCCAGGCCAGTTGCACCCTGCTTTCATTCATCGGCACCCACACCAGCCGGGCATCGGCATCTGTCAGCAAGGCCGCGCGGAACTGCTGCTGGCGGTCTGGCTGCGGCGCAGGTGCTGAAGTGGCGCGCACGCTTTCCGCCGTCATTTTCTCCCCCACGCTCTGCCCGGCAGCCGCCACTGCCGCCTCCGCAGGCACCGGCGGTGCTGCCGCCAGGGCCTTCCGGTCCGTACCCGCAGCCGCAGCTTCCGGGTCTGCCACCAGGTGGCTGCCCACATTCACCAGCTCTGACTTCGCTGAGAGATTTGCCTGGAAAACGGCCTCGAAAATATCAATGCCGTCCAGTTGCTGATGCCACACCGCCTTTCGCGTCTGGCTGCGGCTGGTGGTGTAGTCCGTCACGCGCCGCGCACTGTCCAAGACCTCCGGCCCGTGGCCAAAGAGGTCGCGATTTGCTTCGATAAAACGCCGGATGGGCGCATCGGCATCCGCTGCCGCCAGCTCCTGCTGCCGCCCGGTGAGCAGGCCCTGCGTGGAACCGATCCATTTCGGCGAGCCTGTCACCGGATCGAAGTCCACCCTGACCCCAGGCACCAGCTGTTGCAGGCCCTTCACCGCCTGAAGCTTCGACGGCTTGATTTGCCCCGCACCGGTTCCCTTCCCCACCGCGCGCACATCGAAGTCCGGCAGTGGCGTCCCCCTCGGGTTTTCCGCAGTCGGTGCAGGACTAGCGGAGAGAGAGGCAGGCACAGGCTTGTCAGCTTTGTCTGTTTTGCGGCCAGCCTCAGATGGGGAATCCACCCTGGGCTGTTCCGGTGAGACAGGCTTCCAGAAAAGAAGGCCAACAGTGAGCAAAAGAACTGCCAGAGGGGCAATCCAGAGAGGAAAGCGAAAAGGGCGCCGCATGAACGGAGGTGGGTGGACCGGGAGGCCATGCTACATTTTTACTCACGAATATCCAGTCCAATTCCTTAACTCGGTCACCACCTTCAGCCTCTAGACAGCCCTCCAAAAATCAACCTCACCATATCCATCAAAGACCTAGACCCGTTCTCGAAAAGGATGTCACTTTGAACCGGCGCGCGCAGCGGCCTGAGTGGCAAGGAAGGTGCGCCATCTGAGTCGGTGCCAGGAATCGTGAGGGCCGCTCTATTTCCCCCCCTTTTCAGTCAATCAGGTCCAGGTCATGCCGGGCCACAGGGCGAGCCCGGGGAGGGAGGGGAACTTCGCACAGCGGCCGCCCCGAAGGCGTGTCTCTCTCCACCACGGCCACCAGTTCCGCATCACTGCGGAAATGCAGCAGCCGCGAAAGGCCGATGCGGTGCGCCGAGATCCAGTAGACCAGCTTGCGGGCCATGGCCTGCATCGCCGGGTTTGCCAGGCGGGCC
>DASWXG010000031.1:0-1577 GCA_036405615.1 Prosthecobacter sp.
CATGGCATAAATGGGGGCCCCAAGGTCGGAGTCACCCCCGCCGTTGCCATTCCAGTCCTCGCCCATGTGGCCATTCGGCCAGTAACCACGGGCTTTGTAATAGCCGGCGGCGTCTGGCTTGCCCACCGGGAAGTCAAAACCGTCCGCCAGACGCACCCGGATCGTGCTCCCAGCCTGGGCCACGGCGCAGACAGAGCTCAACAGCAGGAAAATCCCACCCACTAACACAATGCTCCACCACGGCGTCAGAGGACGTGACAGGCATGGTTGAGGTTGGAGGGCACAAGGTGGCATGCCGGACGGGAAGGAGTACGTAGCCAATTTCGCTGCAAAGGCCAGCTTGAAAACCATCGGAGTGCGTGAGAGGCGCGGTTGTGCGGAATTTTCAGAGTGATTGCAGCCAGTGTGGCGTGCGTGCTTGCAAAGCTTCCCGGCAGGACTGACAGTCACCTTTCCTACCTCCCCACCCCCGTTTCCATGCCTGACTGGCTCGCGATCATTCTCCTCGGCATCATTGAAGGTGTCACCGAGTTCCTCCCCATTTCCTCCACCGGCCACCTGCTGATCCCGCAGAACCTGGGCCTGCTGCCCAGCAAGAGCGATTTGTTCAACGTGGTGATCCAGAGCGGCGCGGTGCTGGCCGTGCTGGTGGTGTTCACCAAACGGGTCAAAGAGCTGATGACCACCCTGGGCCAGCCCAGCACGCGGGACTACCTGGCCAAGCTGGCTGTTTCCTTCTTTATTACCGCCGTGGGCGGTTTGGTCATCAAGAAGCTCGACATTGAGCTGCCGGAGACCATTCCCCCCGTCGCCTGGGCCACCTTGATCGGCGGCATTGTCATCCTGATTCTGGAATTCCTGCATAAAGGCAAGCGCGGCACCACCGAGATCACCTGGGCGGTGGTGGTGGCCGTGGCGCTGGCACAGCTCCTGGCGGCGGTGTTTCCCGGCACCTCCCGCTCAGGAGCCAGCATCCTGATGGCCCTGGCCTTCGGCGTGGCGCGGCCTGCGGCCACGGAGTTCTCGTTCCTCCTGGGCATCCCCACCCTTATGGCCGCAGGCGCCTACAAGATCCTATCCGCCTTCAAGGACGGCACGGCAGGGAGCGAAGACTGGGGCATGGTGGCCCTGGGCACCCTGGTTTCCGCCATCTCCGCCTTCATTGTGGTGAAATGGCTCATCCGTTTTGTACAGAGCCACACCTTCAACGGTTTCGCATGGTACCGCATTGCCCTGGGTGCCGGGCTGCTGATCTGGGTCTCCACCACCAAGGGAGGCGTCTGAGATGCGGCTCTGGATACGTGGCTGGTTCCGGCGCTCGGTCTTCAAGACCATTCGCTTCCTCAAGCACCCGCGCAAGTTGCGGCAGCGCCCCGTCATGCGCTGGTTCGCCCGGCACTTCCTGGCCAAGCACGTGTGGAAGCCCACCCAGCACACCCTGGCCGGCGGCACAGCCGTGGGAATGTTCATCACCCTGCAGCTGCTGCCCATCCAGATGCCTGCGGCCACCCTCCTGGCCGCCATCTTTCGGGTCAACATTCCCGTCGCTATCGCGCTCTGCTGGCTGAGCAACCCGT
>DASWXG010000032.1:0-3537 GCA_036405615.1 Prosthecobacter sp.
GGCCACCCAGATGCGGATTGACGGGCTGCTGACCCGCACCACCGGTGTGGTCCGGCATGTCTTGGTGCCTCCCGTGGAGGGCGCGCCCATGATCGTCGAGGTCAGCACGCCCAGCGGTTATGCCATCGCCCGGCTGCCCTGGAGAAAATCCCGTGAGGAACTGGATCAGTGGCTGGACACTCCCGTCACCTTTCAAGCCGTGCTTATTTGCCGGGCAGACCCGCCTCTTCTCGCCGAAGACGCAACTGCCCTCCTGCTCGTCTCCTCCCCTGCCCACTGGACCCCGCAGCGCCGGGGTCTGGACTCTGTTTTTCAACGTCCGCCCATCACCGCCAGCAGTGCGGTCCAGGCCACCCAGCGGGCTAACGTGAAGCAGCGCATCCACATTGTAGGCACCGTGACGGCGGCCCGTTCACGAGACTGGGTCTGCCTGAGAACCGATGACGGCAGCCTCGAGGTCAGCACGCGTCAGTTTGCCCACTTCGCCCCAGGACAGAAGCTCTCTGTCGCAGCCTGGCCCAAGCTGGAAGATGGCCGCCTGCTCCTGCAAGACGGGGTTTGCCGTGTCATCAGCCAGGAAGCACAGCCCCCACCGCTGCCGCTGGCTCCCGACTACTACAACCCTGCCAAACAGCGGGAACTTGTCGAGGTGGCCGGCATTCTGCACAGCCACACGCTGCCGGGAGGTCCGCCCCGTTTCACGCTCGCCCTCGCCAATGGGCAGGCATGTCATCTCGCCTGGCAGACCTTTCTGCAACCGGCCCAGGTGGAACATTTGGTCCCGGGCTCCAAGGTGCGCGTGACAGGCATCTGCCATCTGCACCCGGCAGGGCCCGATGCGCCGCCCAATGAAGACGGTGTCCGGCTCACCCTGCATCCCCGCAGCCTTGTGGATGTACAGGTGGTGCGCGGACCGCCCTGGTGGAACCGCGAACGCCTCACCCTGGCAGTATGGACTCTGCTGGGCCTCGCAGGCCTGGCCCTCCCCGGGGCCATGATTTTCCGCTGGCAGCTATGGCGGCAGGCGCGGCGCATCCGGGAGATTGAAAGTCATTCGGCAGCCGAAGAGGAAAGGCGGCGCATCGCCCGGGAGTTTCACGATTCCCTCCAGCAGCAGCTCACCAGCGCCGCCTTGCACCTGGAGACCCTGAAGGGGGCCTTGCATGCAGCACCCGACATGCTGCCAAGGCTCATTGACGACACCACCGCCATGCTCCGCCATTGCCAGGTGGAGGCCCGCCACTGCATCTGGGATCTGCGCAACGACAGCCCTCACCGCAACAGCCTCGCGCACTCCATCCAGGACTGGCTGGAAAACCGAGTGCCCTCCACTGTCCGTCAGCGCATTCACTTCACGCACCAGGGCGAAGAGCCCTCCCTGCCGGAGGGATTGTCTCTGCAACTCATGCGCGTGACCCAGGAGGCGGTGCAAAATGCCCTCACCCACGCCTCCGCCAGCGACATCCGCATTTCTCTCCACTACCTCCCCGCCAGCCCCCAGGGCCTGCCGCCCCGGCTGGAACTGAACGTGGAAGACAACGGCATCGGCTTCGACCCCGGCTTGCTGCACCACCCCCGGCCCGGTCACTATGGCCTGGCTGGCATCCAGGAAAGGGCGGCGAAGATCCGCGCCCGCTTCACCCTTACCACCCGTCCCGGAGAAGGTGCCAGACTCACCCTGCGCCTCCCGCTGCCCGCCACAGCCCATGCAACCCACGTCTGAAAACACCATCCGAGTCCTGGTCGTGGATGACCATTTTTTCACCCGCATCGGTGTCAGCACCGCCCTCAATCTCGAGACGGACATCGGCGTTGTGGCCGAAGCTTCCAGCGGACAGGACGCCATTGACCTCTACACCCAGCACCAGCCGGACGTCGCAGTGCTGGACGGCAACCTTCCAGACATGCATGGAACCGAGGTGGCCCGCGAAATCGTCGCCCGCTTCTCCGCCGCCCGCCTGCTCATCTTTTCAGTCGAGGAAACTGAGGAGGACATCCATCGGGCGGTTTCAGCAGGTGTACGCGGCTACCTGCCCAAGACAGCCTCCCGCCCGGACCTGGTGCATGCCGTGAGGACACTGGCCTCAGGGCAGCGCTACTTTCCCCAGCCAGTGCTCGGCAAGCTGCATGAGCGCCGCAGCCACAACAGCCTGTCCGTCCGCGAACTGGAAGTGCTGCACGGTATGTCACGCGGCTGGCCTAACAAATTGATCGCCGCCAACATGGGCGTCTCCACGGAAACCGTGAAGACCTTTGTCACCCGCATTCTGGACAAACTGGGTGCCGAAGACCGCATCCAGGCCGTGATGACAGCCTTGGATCGCGGCCTCATCAAGCGGCCAAGGTAGAGAGCAGAGAGCGGGCGAAACCGCTCCGTCCGCTTATTTAATGCTTCCCCAATGGGAAGTCAGCGGCCAGTAGCAGAACAGCGCCGGGCCCACCAGATTCCGCTGCGGCACCGGGCCCCAGACACGAGAGTCACTACTGCTGTAGCTGTTGTCACCCAGCGCAAAATACTCCTCTTTGCCCAAATCCGCCTTGCCATACTGGCCGCCAAACATGCGCGGGTCTGAATAGCCACGGTAGCCTTCCACCGGCGAATCGTAGGTGCCCTGCATCACACGCTGGAAACCTGCTTCCTTCGCCTCTTCACCGCCGATGTACAGCCTTGGAGGCCGGACTTCCAGCTTGTCTTCTGGCACGCCCGCAAGGCGCTTGATGTAGTGCTGGGAACCCCAGCGAGGATCGAACGTTGACTGGTTCTCAATGCCCCGGATGTGCTTGGTGGTGAACACAAACACCTCACCACGGGTCGGCGTGCGGAAGTGATACGAAAACTTGTCCACCAGCACGTGGTCGCCATTCCGGACAATGCCGCTGGCCAGGAGCTGGCCTTTTTCCACACGAATGCCGCCGCCCACCGTCGAGGTCTCTTGCAGGTCCGGCGTTTCGTTGCCGGTAACGATGCGGCGGGTGCGCAGATTTTTGGCCAGGCCCAGTTCATCCATCAGCTGACGCTGCGGAGCCATGATCTTGATCTCGTAACCGTCCGCAAAGTGCAGCTTGCAGTACGGCATGAAAATCAGGAATTTGTGTTCCGTCACCGGATCATCTTTCCGCAAAAAACCGCTGTGGTCTGAAACGGCATAAATGTGACGGCTGCTGTTAAGGAAAGACTTCAAATAACCCAGCACGCCCGGCCGTGGATCTTCCGGTGTAGCCTCCGCCGTGATGCCGTTCAGGGTGGGCTGCATGGAGCCCGTGGGGATCTGGAAAGGCTGCGCGATGTAACCCCGGATGCCCAGAGCGATCACGATTGCGACAAAAAACACCTCCACATTGTCGCCGATGTCGCTGGGGGCGGCCTCCGGCAGCGCCTTTTCGCACACGCGGTTGATCTCGTCGTTCAGTTCCTTCAGCCGCGCCTGGTTGCGCTCTTTCATCGCCACCTCAAGCTCGCGGCGCAGCCCGCAGATCTCATCCAGCTTGGCCTGCGGCAGCAAATCGCGCTTGTAATTGATGAAGCGCGTGACGCCT
>DASWXG010000033.1:0-1928 GCA_036405615.1 Prosthecobacter sp.
GCCTCCTGCCCCACGGCGTCGATGCAGACATCGGCTCCCCTGCCCTCGGTCAGTTCGCGTATGGCCTCTACGGGGTCTGTCTGGTGCAGGTTGACGGTTTCCGAACCGCAGGCCGCACGGGCCTTGGCCAGGCGGTAGTCCTCGATGTCCACACCGATCACCTGCGCGGCGCCCCGGGCGCGGGCGACCTTCTGCGCCATCAGCCCCACCGGGCCGCAACCAAAGACGGCCACGGTTTCACCACCGCGCACACCGCCCCACTCCACCGCCGAGAAGCCGGTGGGAAAGATGTCCGTCAGAAAGAGCACCTCCTCATCCTTGTGGCTGGTGGTGATGACCCGGGGGCCGTTGTTGGCAAAGGGCACGCGGACGTATTCCGCCTGGCCGCCATCATAGCCGCCGTAGAGGTCGGTATAACCAAACATGCCACCGCCCTTCTCTTTCAGCAGAGCGCCTTCCGGCCCGTACTTTTCCGGGTTGGAATGCTCACAGTGGCCCGGCAGGCTGTGGTTGCAGAAAAAACAGGTTCCGCAGGCGATGGGAAAAGGCACGACCACACGGTCGCCCTTTTTCAAACGGCTGACGCCGGAGCCGACCTCCTCCACAATGCCCATGAACTCATGGCCCATGATCATGGCCTTCAGCTGCGGGGTGAACCCGTTGTAGATGTGGAGGTCTGACCCGCAGATGGCGGTGGCGGTGACACGGACGATGGCGTCATCAATGTCCTGAATCTTGGGATCCGGCACATTGTCGACACTGATGTTTCCGGGGCGGTGAAATACG
Source organism: Prosthecobacter sp. (assembly GCA_036405615.1). Taxonomy (GTDB): domain Bacteria; phylum Verrucomicrobiota; class Verrucomicrobiia; order Verrucomicrobiales; family Verrucomicrobiaceae; genus Prosthecobacter. The sequence goes on from DASWXG010000033.1 coordinate 787, forward strand.
GCGGCTTTCATAGTGACTGGGCATCGCTGGATTCTCCGCTGGCGCGTGCTTCTTTTTTTCACACGTCAATCATGCTCTTTGTTAGGCATGCATCCTGCACAGGAGCGCAAGAAACGTGCCCCCAAGCCGCAGAGCCAAAGCCCGCAGCGCATGCGATCCACGGGCATGAAACAGGAATCTCAATGGACTCTCGGCTCCATGCCGGCCTACCCAGCACTGTCACAGGACACTGACACCACGGTGCTCATCATCGGAGGCGGCATCACGGGCCTCACCGCCGCCTGCCTCCTCAGCCAGGAGGGCAAAAAGGTGGTGCTGCTGGAAAAGCACCGCCTGGGCAGCGCTGAAACACTGCACACCACGGCCCATATCAGCTATCCCTCAGACCTTCGGCTGACCGATCTAGAAAAGCATTTTGGTGCCAGCCATGCCCAGGCCGTGTGGGAGGCGGGGCAGGCTGCGGCCCACGAGATCGTCCGGCTGGTGAGGGAGGAGAAGATCGACTGCGGGTTGCAGTCCGTGCCTGCCTACCTTTATGCCGCCGAGGGCAGTGACCTGGAGAAGGAATCCGGGACGCTGAAACAGGAGGCGGAACGCGCCCAGGAGCTGGGCTTTGACACAGCGTTTCTTTCCAACTGCCCGGCAGCGCACCGGCCTGCGCTGGCCTTTGCCAATCTGCACAAGTTTCACCCGATGGAATACCTGAAGGGCCTGGCAGAGGCGGCTACCCGGGCAGGCGCTGTGATTCACGAAGAGTCAGAGGTGACTGAATTCGGGGAGAGCGGCCATGAGGTGACCTGCAACGGTGTGAAAGTACACTTCAAGCACGTGTTCATCGCCACCCATGTTCCCCTGCAAGGCAATGCCAGCACCCTGAGCGCGGCGATGCTGCAAACGAAGCTCGCCGGCTACTCCACCTATGCAGTATCGGCCCGCCTCTCTGCAGACGCCGCCGTACCGGAGGCGCTGTGGTGGGACACGGCGGATCCTTATTTTTACTTCCGCACGGACCGGGATGAGCAGGGTGTTGTCGTCATTGCCGGAGGGGAGGACCACAAGACGGGCACTGTCACAGACACGGAGTCCTGCTACACCCGGCTCATCCTGAAACTGCATCATGTGTTCCCCTGCGCTCGTGTGGA
>DASWXG010000034.1:0-7876 GCA_036405615.1 Prosthecobacter sp.
ATCCGGTTCGTTCGGGCGGGTGGCGCGGACGAGGTCCAGAACGAAATCCGTGACATGATCCGGGATTGGCACCCTCCGCGCCAGGGCTTGGGCAGCCTGCAGTTCCTCGGCGGTGATGACGGCCTCGATCTCTTCCTGCGCGCCGCCGGTGGTGCGGGCGATGACCTCGCGCTCCTCATCCCGGGTGGGGTAGTCCACCTTGATCAGGAACAGAAAGCGGTCCTTCTGGGCCTCGGGCAGCGGGTAGGTCCCTTCCTGCTCGATGGGGTTCTGCGTCGCCAGCACAAAGAAGGGGCGGGGCAGGGCATAGGTCTCCTGGCCCACCGTCACGCTTTTTTCCTGCATGGCTTCCAGCAGGGCCGCCTGCGTTTTGGGCGGCGTACGGTTGATTTCATCCGCCAGGATGATCTGGGAGAAAATAGGACCCTTCTGGAAAACCAGTTTCCGGCGGCCGGTTTCGGCATCTTCCTGGATGATCTCCGTGCCGGTGATGTCCGCAGGCATCAGATCCGGAGTGAACTGCACACGGCGGAAGCCCAGATGCATGGCGTCCGCCAGCGACTTCACCAGCAGGGTCTTGGCCAGGCCAGGGGCCCCCTCCAAAAGGCTGTGCCCGCCTGCTGCAATGGCGATGAACACCTGCTCAATGACGGCGTCCTGGCCGACGATTCGTTTGCTGAGGGCAGATTTGAGTTTTTGAAACCCGGAGACGAAGGCGGCTGCGGCGGCGGTATCGGACATGGGAGAGAGCAGGGAAGGGAGAAAAGAAGACGTGGAGACACGAATCCATAGCAGGCTTTCTTTCCTCCGTCTTGCAGCTTGTCAGAAGGATGCGGCGTAGGATAAAGTGCATCATTAAACCGGGTTTCCTGAATCCGGGTGTCTGAAAAGCAGCGTCTGGATGCCTTTTTTGTGAGGCAAAGTGCCAGAATTTTCTGAAAAATATTCTCAACTTCTGTGAAAGGATGTCATAAGATCACGGTCTGATAGACGCCGGTTATTCACATTTCTGCCCTTCCTGTCCTTAACCATGAAACGCCTTTCCTGCATTGCCGCCCTGTGTTTGCTCGCCGTCGGGGCCGCTGCCCAGACGCTGGTGACCACCCCTGTCATGGGTTTCCTCACGCTGAACCTTCAGCCGGGCACCAATTTCATGGGTTTTGCGCTGCTGCCTTCGATGGAAATCCAGGGCTTGGTGAACATCTCGGGTTCTGACCGCGCGCGCATTTTCCTTCAGGGCGGACCGCAGATCGCGCTGACGAATGACCAGTTCAGCGCCGGTGCGCTGCCCACGCACGCTGTGGAAATCGTCAGTGCCGGTACGGGGCTCGGTTTCACCAGCCCGATTGTGGATACCCTGGCCACGAACAATGAGATCGTCCTCGCAGACGCCGTGCCTGCGGGCGTGGCCGATGGTGCCACCATCAAAGTGTGGAAGCTGTGGACCCTGGCGGAAGTTTTTGGTGCCGCCAACTCCGCCGGGCTGACCGGGGCTGAAACACCCGAGCAGGCAGATTTGATCCAGTTGCCCAATGGCAGCGGTTTCGACCAGTACTTCTACAGCACCGGCGGTGTCCAGGGGCAGGGCTGGCGGCAGGTAGGCCAGGGAACTGCCAACAAGGCCAATGTGCCGCTGGAATTCAACGGTGGTTTTGCCATCCGGGCCCGTGCGGCCAAGGCTGTTGTCATTGTCGGCCAGGTGAAACCCGGCGCCACGCGTGTGAACCTGCAGCCCGGCAACAACTTTGTTGCTAACATGTGTCCCGTCAACGCCGGTGGCACGACGCCCTCCGCTGAGGGCCGTACGCTGAACAACTCCGGCTTGCAGCAGGCCCTCCAGGGCGGCACGGCCTCTCCACAGGCAGATTTGGTGCTGCTGTGGAACGGCCAGGGCTACAATCAGTTTTATTACTCAACAGGCGGTCTCACTGGCACCGGCTGGCGCCAGATCGGAGCGGGGGCGGCTGACAAGTCTGCGACCCCTCTGCCAGACGGCGCTTATGTCATCCTCCGCCGTGGCGCGGCAACGAGCATCCAGATCAACCAGGGCACTTTCTAAATCGCCACGCCCTGCGCTGCCCTCCTCCCAGCTCTCGCTTTTCGCCCCTTTTCCTTTCTTTATGAAGAAGCTTTTCTCCATTCTTGGCTGCTGCCTGATGTTCGCCAGTGCCAGCCAGGGAGCGACGATCACCATTTCCAACTACAGCACCGGATTGAACGGCGTCCACGGCATTGCTGACGCGGCCAGCACCCGGCTCGGCGGTGCCACGGCACGCGGTACGCTTGGGCGGATGAACGGTCTGACGGAAAGCCAGGTGGCCGATCTTGCCACAGCAGGGAACATCACCGCTCTCAATGCAGCATTCCAGCCCTTCGGTGATGATTTTGCCCTCGACAGCCTGGGCGCTGCCGGGGCTTTTGAGTCTGAGATCTTCTTCGATACGCATCCTTCGGTTCGCCCGGGCTATGGCGGCAGCCCCATCTATGTGTGGATGTACAAAGGCACAAGCCGCACCTCCTCCAGTGAATACCTCCTGGTGCGCCTGACAGCCAACTTTCCGACGGATTCGGACCTGCCTTCCAGCCCGATCAACGTTTATGTTCGTCCAGACAACGTTGCCCAGGTCCTGGCCGGCACAACGGGTGGTGCCACCTTTGACTACGGTCTTGGCGGGGGAGCCTTCGCCCTTTATCAGACCATCTCCACCTCCACATCTTCCAACGTGGCCCCGGTGGCCTCGAACGGCACTTTGAACGTGTTTGCCGGTATCGGCAAAAGCGGCCAGCTTTCTGCCTCAGACGCCAACAGCGGCGACACCCTCACCTATTCCCGCGTCACCGCGCCCACCAAAGGGCAGGTGACGGTCGAGACCAACGGCTCCTATGTTTATGTGGCCAATGCGGACCAGCTGGGCACCGACACCTTCACTTTCAAAGCCAATGATGGCACTGCGGATTCAAACATCGCCACCATTACGGTCACCATCGAGCCTCCACCGCCTAACACCGCTCCAGTGGCCCAGTCCGTCACGATTCATGGCCAGGCTAACGACGTCATTGCCGGTGTGGTAACCGCTTCCGATGCTGACGGTGATTCCCTGACTTTTGTCCAGGTAGGCAACCCGACGTCGGGGACACTCACCTCCTTCGACGAAGGTTCATTCACCTACCGCCCGAATGCAGGCTTTGTCGGCACGGACAGCTTCACCTTCAAGGTGAACGACGGTTTGGTGGATTCTGCTCTGGCCACAGTCACCCTGGTGGTCGAACAGGGCACGCCTTCCTGGACCTGGATTGGTGGTGACAATCTGCCCAAGCAGCGCGGTGTGTACACTGGCGGTACTTTGAAGCCCGGCGCACGCACGGAGGCCGCCAGCGCCTCCACCAGCACAGGCATCTCCTATCATTTCGGCGGTTCCGGCTATGGCACAGGCACCAAAGTGGGCGCTCTGAATGACCTCTGGAAATATGACTCCGCAGGTGCGGGCACCTGGTCTCACGTTAGCGGCGGCACTGATGTCAACGCTATGGGTGTCTATGGCACCAAGGGGGAAGCGGCTGCGGCCAATGTTCCTGGAGCCCGCAGCGGCGCTCTGCTCTGGGTGGATGCCCAGGAAAACATCTGGTTGTTCGGTGGTGCTGCCAGTGCCACCAGCCTGCTGAATGATCTCTGGAAATACAACAAGGAAACCAGCCAGTGGACCTGGATCAGCGGTGGCAGCACGGCCAATGGAAACGGTGTCTATGGCGAGCGTGGCACAGAGGCGGCAGCCAATGTTCCGGGTGCCCGCACCAATGCTGTCGGCTGGACCGATTTTTACGGCCGTCTCTGGGTTTTCGGCGGCAAGGGCCTCCCAGCCAGCGGAACCAAGGCGGGCAGCCTGAACGACCTCTGGGTCTTTGATCCCGGCACGGGCGGTTGGACCTGGCTGAGCGGTTCCTCCACCCTGGACGCCATCGGCGTGTATGGCAGCCTGGGCGCAAGCAGCAGCACCTTTACTCCGGGTGCCCGTTCCGCCGCAGCGGGCTGGTCTGGTGCAGATGGCAACCTCTGGCTCTTCGGCGGCAATGGCCGTGGCAATTCCACCAAAGCAGGCAATCTGAACGATCTGTGGAAGTACGACCCCCGGTCCAATGAATGGTCCTGGACCTCCGGTTCCGCAGTTGCCGGTGCCGCAGGTGTGTATGGAAATCTGGGCCAGCCTGCAGCGGCCAATGTCCCAAGTGGACGCGCCGGTGCCGCTGCCACTTTGGCGGCCGATGGCAGCCTGCTTCTTTTCGGCGGCCTGAGCACCGGGCACCTGAATGATCTGTGGAGATACAATCCGGAAGACGGTCTTTGGACCTGGTTGAAAGGTGCTTCGACAGTGAACGGCGCAGCCACCTACGGCCAGCTGGGCGTTTCCAGCCCGACCACGACCCCGGGTTCCCGCCGTGGTGCCTCTGCCTTCACAGATGCTACTGGCAACCTCCTGCTGTTTGCGGGGACCAACGGCGCCAACAGCAACAACGATGTCTGGGAACTGGGGCTGTCTGATGCTCCCGTGGTGTATCTAACCCAGGTGACCGGAGATTCCAATACCACCGCAACGGTGCAGGTTTCCGTTCATCCAAACGGTTCGGCCACCACAGCCACGCTGCATTTGGTGAAACTGGCAACGGGCTCGGAAGAGATCGAAATGGCTCTGGATGCCGTGCCTGCTGGCAACCAGGCCGTGACTCTCACGGAACTCGTCACCGATCTGGATCCGGCTTCCACCTATGCCGTCTATGTCGAGGCACAGAATGCCTTTGGCACCGGTCGCAGCCGTGTGGGACAATTCTTCACCACGGGGACGGCAGTGCCTCTTGTTGCCCAATTTGAAAGCGCCGGCTCTACTCAGCCGGAAAGCGCAGGCACGGTCCAGGTAGAGGTTACACTCTCCACTCCTACGACGGCACCGTTTAGCCTTCCGTTCAGCGTGACGGGCTCGGCCTCCCGCGACAATGTCGGCAATACCGGAGACTTTGCCCTTTTCCCAGCCTCGGACACCCTGCAGTTCCTCCCTGGGCAGCTTAGCGCATCCATCAGCATCAGCCTCCGTGATGATGCCGTCCAGGACGCGGAGAACATCATCCTCACCCTCGGCACGCCGTCGGATGTGAACGTGACGGTGGGAAGCGCTGGCGTCTATACACTGACCATTGAGGACAACGACAGCGCGCCGCAGATCGTCGAGACGGATCTTTCCAAACTCATCCGTCTGGGCACGCCGCTTTCTTTGAACGGCACCGCCACCGGCGCTCCGGTCATTACTTACGCATGGACGAAGGACACCAAAGCCATCGCCAAGGCAACGCAGCCCGTTTACACGCTGCCTGTCTCCAAGCTGACGGATGCAGGCTCCTACCGCGTGGAGGCCCGTAACGCTCTGGGCAACACCAGCGCCACCTTTGATGTAGGCATCGTAGATGCCAGCAGCCGTACGGTAATCGTCGCTGAAGGCCAGAATGTGAGCGTGACAGTGCCAGCCGCAGGCACCGGGCTGACCTATCAGTGGTATAAGGGTGAAGTGGCCCTCGCGACGCAGACCACCGCCACGCTGTCCATCCCAGGTGCCGCTGTCGCTGACTCCGGCAACTATACCTGCGCCGTCACTAAGGGCGATGACACGGTGACGACTGGCAATATCCAGGTCAGCGTCTATGACACCGTCATTCCTCCGCCCGCCTTCCTGGCTGGCAACTATGTTGGTCTGGTGGATGTGGAGGCCGATGCTGCACCTCTCGGTGGTCGTTTTGACGTGACCGTTACCACGAAGGGTGCCTACACGGCCAAACTGACGTTGGGTACCACGGCGCTCACCGCCAAGGGCCAGTTGCACCTGACTGCCGCAGGTATCAATACGGTCGGCTCGGCCACCGCCAGCTTCGTTCGCAAGGGACTCCCGAATGTGACCGTGCAGTTCTCTATTGTGGGTGGCGAAACGATTGTCCCGGCCGTGGCCCTTCAGGGAACCTTGGATGATCCGGCCACCGGCCACACCGCCGATGTGGAAGGGTACCGCAACGGCTGGGTTGCCAAGACCAACCCGGCCACCGGGTATGAAGGCAGCTACACCTACATTCTGGAGCTCCCTGAATCCGATGTAGGCGTGCTCAGCATTCCTCAGGGTGACGGCTTCGGTGCCCTCACTGTGACCGCCACAGGTACGGCTTCTTTTGTGGGACGCACGGCTGATGGCGGCAAATTCACTGTCGCCACCATCGTCAGCCCGACTGGTCGCGTGCCGTTCTACAGCGGCTTTACGCCTTCCTCAGGTTGCCTGCAGGGCACCGCCGCCATTTCGCTGTCAGGAAGCGCCCATGAAAACAACACGGTGGGCGGAACGCAGATCTGGAAGAAACTGCCGGTGGATGCCAAGTCAAAGGATCTGGCCTATCGTGATGGCTTCGGCCCTCTTTCTCTGAACCTTCGCGGGGGCAAGTGGAAGGCCCCGGAAATCGGCGGTGTGATTGCCGGTCTGCCTAATGAAGCTGACAACGCTGTGCTCAACCTCGTCGAAGGCGGTGCCCTGGCAGATGGCATCAATGCATTCACCTTCAGCATCCGCAACCTGAAGACCACGGGAGTTGTGCAAACGGTGGTGATTGACAAGACCAAGCCAAACCCGAACAGCGTCACCTTCAAGCTGATCGCCAAACCTGTCGGTCACTTCTCCGGCACGTTTGTAGTGCCAAATCCCGTCAAAACGCTGGTCCGCAGCGCGGCCTACCAGGGGACGTTTGTCCATACGGGTAACGGCCAGTTCATCAGCGGCGGTTTCTTCCTGCTGGCCCAGCCGCCAGAACCCGGTCAGACGGTGAAAACATCTCCTCAGTTGAGCGGCCAGGTGCATATCCCCACACCAGTCCTGGCTCCGTAACATAACCAATGTTAAAAACAAACCCCTCCCGCCGCCACCTTGCGGCAGGAGGGGTTTTGTTTTGAGGGGAGGGAAGGTGAGAAACCTCAAACCTTTCCTTGCCTAGTCGGCTGCACTGCTTATTTTCGGCCTCCCACCCATGGCGATTCCTGCTGCCATCATTGCGATTCGAATTAGTAACGGGCTCCTCTGCGCGTAACGCAGCCGTTGGAGTCCGTCATGGCCTGATCGCCCGCGCCACAGTGCGCTTCAAGAGGCTCAAGGTGCCCGCCGCGTTCATCGGGATTGGATGAATCATTCCTCATCCGCAACCGGTGGTCTCATTTTCGAACGATTCGTTTTTACCGACCCTTTTTGTTTTTCTTTTCCAATGTCAGTTCCAGTTACCATTTACGACACCACCCTCCGCGACGGCACCCAGGGCACAGGCATCTCTTTCAGTACGCTCGACAAGATCCGCGTGGCTGAACGCCTGGATGAGTTTGGCGTGCATTACATCGAAGGCGGCTGGCCCGGCTCCAATCCCAAGGACGCCGCCTTTTTCCAGGAGGCGGCGAAACGCACCTGGAAAAACGCCAAGATCACAGCCTTTGGCATGACCCGCCGCGGCCGCATGAAGGTGGAGGAGGATCCCCAGGTGCAGATGCTGCTGGATGCCAGCACCCCTGCTGTCACCATCGTCGGCAAAACATGGCCGCTGCATGTCACGGAAGTGTTCCAGGTAACGCTGGAAGAAAACCTGGCGATGATCGCCGACACGGTCGCCTATCTTAAAAAGCATGGCCGGGAAGTGCTCTATGATGCCGAGCACTTCTTCGACAGCTTCCGCGAAGATCCCGAATACTCCCTGAAGACCGTCAAGGCGGCCAAGGATGCCGGTGCAGATCTCATCGTCCTTTGTGAAACCAATGGCGGTGCCCTCCCGGAATGGGTGGAGGAAGTGACGCGGAAGGTGGTGGCGCATCTGGGTT
>DASWXG010000035.1:0-4276 GCA_036405615.1 Prosthecobacter sp.
GCTTCGTCCTTGCGGTCCGTGAGCAGGAACTGGTTGATCTCGCCATTGATGCAGCCGCTCAGGCAGATGAGGCCCTTGCTGTGTTTGCGCAGCAGGTCCTTGTCCAGGCGCGGGCTGTACCACTGGCCGTAAAGATGGGCCTCGGTGACGATGCGGGAGAGGTTTTCGTAACCCTCATTGCTGGAGGCCAGCAAGGTCAGGTGGGAGGCGCGCTTGCGGCCCTGCACCTCCTTCTTGTCATGCATGGACCCGGGGGCCAGATAGACCTCGCAGCCGAGGATGGGTTTCACCACCTTGGCCAGATCTTCTGCGCTGGCTTCCTCGCCCTTTTTGACCTTCGGTTTGGTCTTCAGAGCCGACATGTACAGGTCAATGGCCCCGTACAAGTTGCCGTGGTCCGTGATAGCCACGGCGGGCATCTTGTATTTCTGCGCCCGTTTGACCAGATCGCCGATGCGGCAGGCACCGTCGAGCAAGGAGTAGTCAGAGTGGACGTGGAGGTGGACAAAGGAATCTGCCATTGGCCTGTTCAACCTATCCAGAACCGGCGACTTTGCGCTCTAAAAATGAGGTCGGCCTGAGATTTGGCCGCGCCCCTGGGAAAAGCCACATTTTGGTTGTCCCGGTCCGGGGGTTCATTCATGCAAAGGTTATGACACCCCGCCCTGCCGCGCCTGAGGAGGCCCCCTATGTGAATGCCGCCCGCCTGCCCAGACGCCTGCGCTGGATCATGCTGGCAGTGATCGTCTTTGACATCTCGATGACCTTTCTGGGCCAGCCGCCGAGCTACTGGACCCAGCCTGCGACGGTGGATGAAGGGAACCGGCTGTTTCATCTGGTCATGAGCCAGGGCTGGCAGTTCACGCTGCTGGTGGATGCCGTTTACCTGGCGGGCAGTTTTATTCTGGTCTCGCTTTTGCCCTGGCGGGCCGGTTTGGTGCTTCTGCTGGCCCTGGTCTTTGGGCACTTTTTCGGAGGCAGCACCTGGCTGTGCTTCCGCTTCAAGCTGGGGGCCCAGGCCTTCATCCTCTATGGCACCCTGCTCTCGGTCCTGATCGTGACTGTGGGCCTGCGGCCGGAAACGAAAGCGGCGCAGCAGGCCTGAAAAGCCACGCTGCGCCGTCGAAAGGAATGCTGTTTCCTGCGGGCCGTCTTTACAGCTCGATCTTCATCGGTGCTGGCGGCTTCAGCTTGATGATGGGCTGCTCTTCGGGTGTGCCGCCCTCATCCACGCCCACGGGCACGGCCCGGAGGATGGGGGTGCCATCGTCATTAACCGGACGGGCACGCAGGATGGGCTTCTCGGAGTTGTAGGGATCTTCGCCCAGGATGATGGGGTCCTGCAGGTGGATGGGCTCGATGTGGGCAAACTTGGTCGCTCCGGCCAGGAGGGCGGTCTCGGAAGTCTGGGTCAGGGTCTGGTGGAAGGCCTGGATGTCTGCAGGCAGCCCTTCACCCGTGTGCACCGGGCAAGGGGTGCTGAAGCTGGTGCCGGGGCGCATGTACTCGGAGTAGGTGCAGCGCACGGAGCGCTCCACACCATCCGGACCGCGTACTTTGTTGTAGCAGAAGTCTGTGGCACGCAGGCCGCTGACGCGGCAGATTTCCACACGCTCGGCAGTTTCCGGAGGGTTGATCTCCTGCGGTGGACGGCTTTTGGCGGAAGCGTTGATGATGTCCGTCCAGATGGGCAGGACGACCTTGTTGGAGAAAGCGCCGGGGTAAATGGTCTTCTGCTTGTCAAAACCCACCCAGACGCCGCAGGTGACGGAGGAGGTGTAGCCGAGGAACCAGAGGTCCTTGGACTCGTAGTGCGTGCCGGTCTTGCCACCCGCAGGGAAGTCGCCCAGGCCAAACTCGATGGAAGGCGCGCCGGTGCCGCGATGCAGGGCATCCACCAGGCAGGTGTGAGTCTGGTAGGCGGCGATTTCATCCATGGAGCGGACGGGCTGCAGGGCTTTTTCGTCGAGCTGGAAAACGGTCTTGCCGGTGAAGTCGGTGATGCGCTGGATGAGGTGCTGCTTGGCCGGACGGCGGCCCAGGGTGGGGAAGCAGGAATAGGCCAGGCACATCTCGTCCAGCTTGGCCTCGGAAGCGCCGAGGAAGGTGGAGGGGAACTCCTTCAAAGGTGTGCTGATGCCGGCGCGCTTGGCAAAATCCCGGAAGTCCTGGCGGATCAGGCCGCCTTCGAGGGCGACTCGCTCGCCCAGGCGGACGGTGGCGGAGTTGTGGGAACCGACGAGGGCTTCGCGGGCGCTGATGGGGTTGCGGGACCACTTGGGATCATCCACTTCCATGCCCCATTCGCCGAGAATGCCCGTGGTGCCGCCGATCATGATGCGGCGGTTGTCCAGCGGCTCATCTGCCAGCGGAGTCATGGGGAAGTAGCCGGGCTTGGAGAAGGCGGCGGCGTAGACAAAGGGGGTGAAGGCCGTGCCCACCGGGCGGACGCCGTCGGTGGCGCGGTTGTACTGGCTGTCGATGAAGTCGCGACCGCCGACCATGGCCAGGATGGAGCCGTCGGTGTTGTCCATCACGATGGCCGCGCCCTGGAGATATTCCGGCAGCGGGCGTTTGTCGTCTTCCTTCAGAGTGCCCTGGTTTTTCCGTTTGAACCAGTCACCCAGGATGCCGCGAAACTGGGTGTAGGTCTGGTGTTCATAGCCCTGGCGGGTTTCCACTTCGGCCAGACGCTTTTTCACGGCTGCTTCGGCGGCCTTTTGCAGGTCCTTGTCAATGCTGGTGTAAATCTGGAAACCGCCGATGGAGGCGCGCTCTTCACCGACGAGGGACACGACTTCCTGGCGCACTTCGTCGAAGATGTAGCTTAGCCTGGGATCGCTGCTCTGCGGCGTGGTGACCATGGGCTTCAGCTTCAGGCGCTCCGCTTCTTCACGGTTGAGGCTGCCTTCGATGACCATGCGCTCCAGCACGTAGTTGCGCTCCTTCAGGGCGCGTTCGGGGTGGCGGATCGGCTCGATGTTGTTCGGGCTCTTGATCAGGCCGGCGATGGTGGCGGCTTCCTCGACGGTGAGGTCCTTGGCATCTTTGCCAAAGTAACCCTGGGCGGCGGCCTGGATGCCATAGAAGTTTTTGCCGAAGAAGATGCGGTTCAGGTAGAGTTCCAGGATTTCGGTCTTGGAGAACTGCTTCTCAATGCGCTGGGCCACGAAGGCCTCCATGATCTTGCGCTTGTAGCTCTTTTCCATCAGGCCGAAGGTCTGGCGGGCAAGCTGCTGGGTGATGGTGCTGGCCCCCTGGGTGACTTCACCGGCCTTGAAGTTGAGGTACACGGCACGCACGAGGCCGATGTAGTCCACACCGTCATGCTGGAAGAAACGGCTGTCTTCCTGGGCGGTGAGGGCGTCGATGAAATGCTGGGGCACTTCTTTGATCGGCACGGGCGTGCGGTTCAGCACGTAGATGCGGGACAGCTCCTCGCCGTTGCGGTCATAGATGATGCTGGCGGCTTCCAGCTTGCGGATTTCATCCAGATCATACTCCTGGGCCTTTTCGCGCAGGGGGGCCACGACGACGGCATAGATGCCGAGGGCGGTGACAGCCCCCAGGATGCACAGGGCCATGAGGGCGCTGAACCACAGGCGCCTGTAAAAAGGAAGCTTGAGGCCGGACTCGCCGCGCCAGTTCGTCTGAGGTCTTGGTTCCAAATCTTTGCCGAACATGAGGAGATGCCCTTGAGTGCAGGGAGTGTAACTTAACGGCACCTCCGCTTCCCCGCTACTTGTTTCCCATGACCCCTCTGACGAGCATTCTGCACGATAAACTGGCCCTCAGTCCGGAGGGCAGGCTCCCTTTTGCCGAGGTCATGGAACTGGCGCTGTATCATCCGGAGCACGGTTATTATGGCCCCGGCCCGCGCCGGATCGGCCGCAGCGGAGATTTTTACACGGCGGTGAGTGTGGGGCCCCTGTATGGGCGTCTGCTGGCAGACCTGGCCCGGAAAGTGGCGGAAGAACTGGAGAATCCACCCGGTTTTGCCGTCATTGAGCAGGCGGCGCATGATGGGCAGCTGGCGGAGGACATCCTTTCGGCCACGGACATGCCCTACTGCATCGTGGAGCCAAACCCGCGTTATGAAGCAGTTCAGCGTCAAAGACTTGCGCCTTTTGAGGGGCGGGTGACGTGGGTGCCGTCCCTGTCATCCCTGCCGGAAATGCCGGCCTTGTTTGTCTGCAATGAACTGCCGGATGCCATGCCTGTGCATCTGGTGCAGTGGGATGGCAGCAATTGGCAGGAGCTTTATGTGAAAAGGGAA
>DASWXG010000036.1:0-7419 GCA_036405615.1 Prosthecobacter sp.
CGGCGCAATGACTTTTCCGCAGCAGCCCACTCGCAAAATTGATACAGGATCATCCCGTGGTAGTAGTGAGCCCCGGCACACAGAGGTTCCTTCAGGATATGGGCATCACAAGCCTGGAAGGCTTTCATCAGATCGCCTTCGTCGGCCAGCCGGATGATCCCGGCCAGGGGATCTTCTGCTGCTGGAGCGGGAGAGCCTGCCGGAGGTGCCATCGGCGCAGGTCTCGCGGGCAGCAGTTCAACAGGTTTCGGCTTGTGTCTGGACGGCGGAGAAGGGAGGACGGGAAGGCGTGAGGGACTCCGGTACGGGAGTTCCTCCCCAACCGGACGAATGTTAGCGGGGCTGAGGTCCAGGACGTCCTTGAGCAACGGCTCTTCTTTGGCCTGCCGCTGGTAAAGTACAGCCCCGGTGGCATTCACCGTCCGAAACATGCGGAAGGTTCCCGTATGCGGCTCGGCATGGCCGACGGCCAGCCAGCCGCCCGGGGTCAAAGCATCATAAAACTGACCTGCCAGCCGCTGAATGGAAGGCTGGTCAAAGTAGATCATCACATTCCGGCAGATGATGAGGTCAAAGCAGGCCAGGTCACTGGCGGCATCCGGCAGAGGATCTGAGGCGAGGTTATGACTGCGGAAGCTGACCCCGGCGCGGCAGCGTTCGGTGAGCCGCCATTTGCTGCCTTCTTTGGTAAAACAGCGGTGGAGGACGTGGGGCGGCATGCCGCGCAGTGTCCAGGGATCGTAGGCACCGGCCTCGGCGATCCGCAGAAACTTGCGGTTGATGTCAGTCCCCAAAATATGGATGGCCCAGTCTTTGAACTCGGCTCCCAGCATCTCGCGGAGCAGGATGGCGATGGAGTAAGGCTCCGCTCCGATGGAACAGCCTGCGCTCCAAATGCGCAGGCAGCGGCTGGCTGACCGCCGTTTCAGAAGATCTGGAAACACTGAGTCACGCAAGGCGTGAAACATTTCCATATGCCGGAAGAAGAAGGTTTCACCAATGGTGAGCTGCTCCACCAGGGCATCCAGTTCGGACGCATTCGACTGAAGACGGGACAAAATCTTCCCCGCAGCAGGCAAAGGCTCCTGCCCGCTTCCGAAAACCTGCTCCAATGCGCGGGCGAGCTCGTCTTCCCGGTCTTTGTAGTAGGACAGGCCGGTCCGCCGGATGATCCATTCCTTCAGGGGTTGCAGATGAGGATCCCTGAGCAGTTCTGACGGGGCGCTGCCGGTCATCAGCAGGCGGTTGGGAGCGAAGGTTGAACTTTCAGCAGGCTGATGCGGTCTGCCGCCATCTGCCGGAGCTGGTCCAGGCGCAGCCGTTCCTCCTCCAGCAGCAGTTTTTCAGTGGCCAGCACCACCACAGGTTCAGCCCCTCCTGGGACAATGTGGGACGCACAGTTATTCAGGACATGATCCTGAGGCAGGGCCACGCAATCCCGGGTGCGGAAAGACAGCGGCTCCATGTCCGCCCCGGCCACCCAGGCAACTTCCAAGCGGCCAAGTCTGGCGACTACCAAACGGTCCTCCAAGCCCATGCCCTGGTTTTCATACTGGGGACCATGCAAAATCTTTTCCAGACGGATCACTGGGATCAAACGCCCAGTCACGGTGATGAATCCCCGCAGCAACGGCGGCATTTCCGGAGGAGTGACCAAACGCAGGCTTGGCAGCACTTCCACAACGTGGGCAGCCTCCAGCCCCAGCCGTATTCCGGCGACAGTGAACGCAAGCAGGGTTTGAGTCATGGCAGAAAAGGTAAATGCACCAAAACGGCAGACCCAAACACTTTATGCGTTCCCCTGCCCTTCTTCACAGGCGGACAGAACGTTTGCCGTCTCTCCAGAGTTGCCACAAAGCATCATATTGCCTCTGGGCGGCATGAAAACATATCGGCCGGGGGGAGGCGCCAGCAGGCCGCCGCTCCCGGCGCTTCCTCGCCCCTCAGGACTTGGGCCCGTCGCCAATACCCATGTTGTCCGGCCCGGGGTTGATCACAACATCATCCCGGGTAAACAGGTCTTTGTCCGGCCCCGCAGAACGGATCTCCATCTGGAAGCTGTTGCTGGGATGAAACCAGTAAGGCGTTCCCCAGCGGTCCACCAGCTGGCCTTTGACAATCATCGGGCTGCCGGGAGGAAAAAGGACGCCTTTGGAAGCATTGTGGCCGGTGAGCACCGAGGTGATGTCCTCATTTCCCCCGATAGGGTTCCCCTGCTGAAAAACTTTCCGATAGAGTTCGATGAACTCCCCCACAATCTCCAGGTCACGCACTGGTGACTCTTCTTTCGCCGCCAGGCGGTCTGCCAGACGCTGGATTTCCGGATCAATGGTCCGAGGATCAGCCACCTCCTGGGGCAGCGGTTTGGCGACGGGGGCAGCCGGAGGTGGAGAAGGTTTTGAAGCCAACGGTGTTTTGGCAACCGGCACCGGTGCCCTGGCCTCCGGCGGGGCCATGACAAACCAGATGAGCCAGAAGACGGCCGTGCCCAGAATAACAGACACGACCGCCAGCCAACGAAGACGCGAACGCCGGACTTGGAGCATGGATGCGAGTGTGCTCCGGTTCAGATGCTCATGTCAATGAAATCGAGGTTCGTCCCCGCACCAAAGCGTGACAGGTTGGGGAACACCGTGTTGATATCCCCTGCGGGTACGCCCGCCCACTCGGCAATCTTGGCCGCATACTGGTCCACCGCAGTGCTGGGAATCCAGCGGCCGCGGGAGCCTGTGCAGTCAATGCCGCCGTCCACCTCAAGCAGCGGGAAGGTGCCGTAGATCTTTTTGCCCTTCACGGCACCGCCAATCACGAATGCAGTGCCACCCCATCCGTGGTCGGAACCGCCGGTGCTGTCTGTCTTGTTAGGCGTGAAAGTGCGGCAGAAGTCCGAGGCCGAAAAGCCCATGACCGCATTCCACAACGCAACGCCGCCGCGCGGGTGCCCGATGATGGAGTCGTAGAACCCTTTGATCGACCGGCTGAGAACGTTCAGCAAAGCGAACTGGCCAACACCGGTGTTCACGGTGTTGTTGCCGTTGATGGCAATCTGGGAAGCGTGGGTGTCGTAGCCGCCCTGCTGGACG
The DNA here is from genome assembly GCA_036405615.1 of Prosthecobacter sp. Lineage (GTDB taxonomy): Bacteria > Verrucomicrobiota > Verrucomicrobiia > Verrucomicrobiales > Verrucomicrobiaceae > Prosthecobacter. The sequence goes on from DASWXG010000036.1 coordinate 3,084, forward strand.
AAGAATGTCTGGCGGTTGTTGGCCGGTTTGCCGTCCTGCAACAGCGCGTAGTTGCCGATGATCAGGCGTGCAACCATCTTCAACTGGTTGGCAAAGTCGGTGTTGGCCGAGTTGGCATTGCCGCCAAAGGCAGCTGTGAAATACGAGTCGAGAGTGGGGCCGCCCGTTCCGTTGGTGTAAGCCAGCGTATCCGCCACGACACCTTCGGTGACTCGCGCGGTTTTTGCGGTGTTCTCAAAGGAAGCGTCGAAGAGGTTGGCATGATTCATGGCCATGAGCTTCTCCAGCGACTTCAACCGCCAGCCCTGGCCGGTGGTCTTGTAGTTGGTGCTGGTGAGCGGGTCATAGCCGTTGGCTCCGGCGAGGAACGGCTTGAGCGCCGTATTCACCAGGGCGTCGCCATAACCGATGTTGCTGGGGCCGTAGCCATCAAAGTCCAGCGCACCGGCGGTGCTCATGACGAACGGCTGCTCACTGGTGCCCACCTGGAAGCTGTTCACGCCAGCGATGGACACGCCCATGGCGAGACCCGCAGAGTTGACGTTGTTGGCGGCATCCAGAAGATCGGCAATGCGACCGCCCCAACCGCTGGTGAACGGCTGGTCGGCAATGGATGACTGCCACTGCAGCACCTGGTCGGCGTGGGAGAACAGCTGCGGCGGCTTGGTAGGGGCCAGCGCGGTGAAGTTCGCCCGGGTGACGCCGGGTTGCGTCAGAGTGCCGATATTGGTGACAAAGGCCAGGTCCTGGGAGTCAAACAGGGTTTTCAAACCTTCACAAGCCGGATGGATCGCCAGGTCGTTGTTGGTGTAGCCCGTGCCCGGATCATACGTTCCTGGGTTGTCCGGCGTAATGGCGGTGAGGTTCAGTTCGGCGTTTGGCACGGCGAGCCCCCCGGTCCCGCCCGCATAGGTGGGGATGCCGCGATAGAGTTCGTAGTGCGATCTGGCCGCGCTAGAGCCTCGCGGAATGAGGAGATTGTTGGAGTCATTGCCGCCCCCCTGGAAGATGCAAACCAGTGCCTTGAAGTCATTGGGACCGCCGGCAGCGGCCGCCGACCCTACCAGCTGGAGCTGGGACAGAGTGTTGACCATGCTGGTGATGCCCATGGTGGCGCAGGAACTCTGCACCAGGAAGTCACGGCGGTTGGGCTTGCTGCGATCAAGCGTCTTGCGAATGAAAGGATTCATAGAAGCGTGGTTCTTGAGTTTCGTTGACGGAGTCTGAACGCATTAGTGCGAGGTGACGGCGGTAGGTGAGACGGACATGAGGTAAGCGGCAAAGCGGCAGCGATCCCGGACCTCGTTGGCAAAGTTGGTGGCATCCGTAGACAGGCGGGTGAGGCTGTAGCTGTTGTGGATGCCTTCGATGATGACCAGACGGGGATTGTCTGTAGCGGAAGCGCCATCTGGCCACTTCGCCTTGTAACGTCCTCCGCCCCAGTAGAGGTCCAGCTTGTCAATGACCGCCTTGGTTCCAGCCAGGTGACCGGCTGGGGCCGTGGTGGCGCTCTCGGCCGTGGCACCACGGTCGGCATGGTAGGCTGCCGTGTAGATGCCGGTCAGCTCTGACCAGTCAAAGAGCAGGTTGTCCTTCTGCTGGTTGCTGCCCGTGGCATCGCTGGCGAAGTAACCGAACTCAAACGCAAGATTGGAGTTAGGCCGGGCATGCTTCTCGGTGACGATGGTGACCGTGACTGGCGAAGTCGGGATGCTGGACAGGCGGATGGTGTAGGTGACGGCGTCCCCTTCCTCCACGTTGGTGCTGCCCTGGGTGATCACCAGCTGGCCGGTGGCGTCGTTGTCATTGATGGTCACGGTGTGGGTACCCACGCCGGTCACAGCATAACCGCCGACCGCATTGGGCGTGCAAGTCAGGGTGGCCGTGTGCGGCTGGGTTTCGATAGTGGTGTCATTCACAGCCGTCAGCGTGAGGATCTGCGGCTGGTTCCAGTTCGCCGTGGTGAAGCTGAGCGTGGCCGGAGAGAAGGTGGCCTGACCGCCGGAAACCGTCGGAGTCACGGTGACCGTGGCGGTTGGCGGCTTCCGAAGGAACACGTATACCGTGTCGGAATTTCCGACCGCCCCTTCGTTGACGATGGTGCCCATGCCGGTGCCGATGATGCCGACCGTGGCCGATGTTTCATTGCCGTCAGTGACGATGGCATTGATGCTCGGCACGCTGTAGAACTGGTAGTTCAGGTCAGTGCTGGCGATCTTGTGGCCGACGAACACGGCGCGGTTGCTGTTGTTCGTGGCGCTGGCAGCCAGGTTGATGGTGACAGTCTGCGCGGTGTTCCAGTTGCTCGGAGTGAAGGTCACCGAGGCAGGCGAGAAGCTGACCAGGTTCGCTCCACCGATGGCATTGTTGGCCTGCGGTGTGATCGTCACGTTACCCGTGGGCTTGGAACCCAGCACTACAGTGTAGGTGTCGCTCGGCTGGCTGGTTTCTGCCAGCCAGGTGTAACCGCCGCTCTGGGTGATGTTCACCAGGGCGGTGCCCAGGATGTCATTGTCACCAATGGTGATGGCTCCCGTGGTGGCGGTGTCCGTGACCAAGTAACCGCCGGTGCTGCTGGCCACATAGTTAACGGTGGAGTTGTGGGCGTTTTCGATGTCCACATCATCCACGGCAGTGACGGTGACCGTCTGCGGCTGGTTCCAGTTGGCCGCCGTGAACGTCAAGTTCGTTGCGGAAAGGCTCAGCTGGGAAGGATTGAAGAAGCAGGACAGAGTCACATCGGCCGACGGAGCGCGGCGAAGCACCACCGTGTAGCTGTCTGTGGCGCCGCCTTCCACCACACGGGTAGAGCCACCGGAATGCACGATGGAAATCAGCGTGCGGGCCAGGTCATCACTGTCCAGGATGCGCACAGGCTGGGAGGTGCTGAGGCTGGCATAACCGGATGGGCTGGTGGCCACCGTGGTGGCGTTGACCGAATCCGTATGCACGCCTTCGCTGCCTGTGTCCGCGGTGGAGATGATGGTCACCGTCTGCGGAGTGGTGTAGTTCGCAGGAGTGAAGGTCAGCGTGGTGGTGTCAAACAGCGTGCCCGCGATGCGATAGCGGAACTGGGTGCTGGCGCGACCCAGGTTTACGACCACATCCCCGGAAGGAACAGGACCGCTGAGGGAGATGTCCACGGTGTCGGTACCGGCATCTTCCTGAACCAGGGTGGAACCTCCGGATTCAGCAATGACGATGCGGCCGGAAGTGTCATTGTCGCTGACTGCGACAGCCACGTCTGCAGCGACCATGCCATTATACTTGGTGTCTGTTCCAGCCGTGATGGTGGTGGAGTTGACAATGGTCAGGTTCAGAGCGGCCTCAGCTGCAGTGCTGTCCACCGCTGTCACCGTAATGGTGGCAGTGCGGTTCCAGGCGGTGCCGCCGGAGGTGGCGTTCGTGAAGTCCACCGAACCGGGGCTGAAGGTCACCTGGCTGGTGCCGTTGGCTGCATTCAGCAACCAGGCGGCTGGCGTGACACGCACCGTGGCACCGGCAGCGGGAGCCGCGCCAAGAGTGATATTGTAGGTGAAGGTGGCTCCGCCTTCAGCAACGCTGCCGCTGGTAGGTGTCACGTTGACAAAGGGTTGACCTGTTTCGTTGTCGCCAATCGCAACGGTGACGGTGGAAACATCCTGCACGACGTATCCGCCCGTGGCGCTGGCCGTATAGGTCAGCACTGTGGAGTGGGCGTTCTCTGTGGCAACGTCATCCACCGCGGTGATGGTGACCGTCTGCGGCACAAACCAGTTGGCCGGGGTGAAGGTCAGCGCACCGGCAGACAGGTTCACCTGGCCGGCGGAGGAGAAGGACGGAGTCAGGGTGACATCGGCCGTAGGTGCACGGCGAAGGGCGACTTCAATGGTATCCGTCATGCCGCTTTCATGGACACGGGTGGCACCGTTGGTCTGGACGATCTGAATCACGCCTGCACCGCTGTTGATGTCGTCGTTGTCGGTGATGTTGGCCGTCGTGGTGGAGGACAGGCTCAGGAAACCGGCGGGCTGGCTGGCATTGGTGCTGACGGTGATTGTATCAATCACATTCGCCTCGGCTGTCGCATCATTCACTGCGGTCACAGTCACGGGCTGGGCCGTGGTCCAATTGGCAGGGGTGAAGGTCAGGCTGGTGGGCGAGAAGCTGACCTGACCTGTGGAGGCCAGGTTGACCACCACGTTGGCAGAAGGTGCCGCAGGGCCGGCCAGGCTGACATTGATGACATCGGTGGCACCGCCTTCGGTAACATCGGTGGAGCCGCCCGTCGGGGCGAGCACGATGCGGGAACCGTTGTCATTGTCCGTGATTGCCACGCCAATGTCGCCCATCACAA
>DASWXG010000037.1:0-2183 GCA_036405615.1 Prosthecobacter sp.
TGGCGAACAGCCAGGTGGAAAACCGCTGGGCGGGACGGAACCGGTGACGGTGCTTGTACACCCGGACAAACGTCTCCTGCGCCAGGTCACAGGCCGTGGCATGGCTGCCGCACAGGCGGTACAGAAAGGAGATGAGGCGCACGTTCCACCGCCGCATCAAGACATTGAGAGCCGGGTCATTGCCCCCGGCCAGGGCCGTCATGAGATGAATGTCCTCGTCGTCCTGGGGCGCAGTCATTGAAGGGGGATCACCTGGGAGCGCAGCTGTTGCAGCTCGGGCGGATTGATGACTTCAGGGAGAATGTCTTTGAGGAAACGCTGGCCTTCCTCCGGCGGCATCAGGGCGGCCACGGAACGAAGATGCTGTACCATGCTGTCCAGGCAGTTTTCACACACCGCCTTCTCACGGCGAAGCGCGCTGGCCTGTGACTTGTCAGGGCCTGCTGGCATGCGCCCGCGCTGGATCAGCGGACGGTGAGCCCTTTCCATGGCTGCACACATCTCGTCACAGCGTACAAAGTAGTCCTTGTGCAAAGCGGCGATTTTTCCGAAAGCCTCGTCGGACAGATGATATTCCTTCCGCAGCCACTCCAGCCCGATCTCCTGGGCAGAGGGGGGCTTCGGACTCACGGACATCACCACTTCATGGGCTGCATAGGCCAGCACGACGACTGTCAGCAGCATGAAGAACAGTTTTTCGCGAACGTTCATGCCTCAACTCAATGCGATGCCAGATGGAGGGATGCAAAGGGGCTGATGGAACGCACATAGGCGTCATGCGGATTCAGCTGGAGCGGGCGGTTTTCCATCCACGCAATGCCCGCGCCCACCAGGATGGATGCTGACGCCGCAATCAACCACCCCCGAGGGCGGAACATGGCGGTGGCCAGCTTCTCCATCCAGGAAGGCTCGGCATGCCCGGTTGCGATACGGTTCCACACCTCCCGCTGGAAGGCGGGTGGCGCCTCGCCACGCACCTGCCATTGGTTCAACAGCTCGTCGAGGGGATCGTCGGGTGGATTCATGGCAGTGGTGGTGAGGGGGTGGAAGGATCCGGTAACACAGCCCGGGTCAGGCAAGGGCGCAACTCTCAGCGCACATAGGCGGTCTGGAGACCGGTCTTGCTGGCGATGGGACTGGGCGAGTGATAATAACGGGCCTTGCCTTCAGGGCCGCTGGGAGTACCCGGGCGGGTGTCCGTCCAGCTGATGCCGGTCTTGTTATGGATCGGCGTCGGGGACATGTGGTAGCGGCGGCCGCCGGAGTCCGTACTGGGGCTGGAGCAGCTCACGCCGGCGAACATGAGGGCGGCGGCAGTCAGGGCATAGGTCAGTTTCATCATGGTTGGATTGCGGTTTTGGGTTGGATGTTTGAAGACGCTGGTTGGTGCGTCTTCCCCGGTGCTACCCCGCCGCAGTTTCCACCCCTCAAACTTTTTCACTTTTTCTTCAGCACGCTTTCCAGCCATGCCCTCGCCTGCCGTCTCAGCGGGATGTCACGCAGCATCCAGGCGTTGCTGTGATTGCGGAACGGCAGTGGTGCAAAAGTCCAGTTTCCCCGAACTCCGCTGCTCTCCAGCCAGGACCGGGTCTGTTCAGCCGAGCCTTCATGGCTGATGAACTGCGGCCGCCCCTGCAACCGGCCCAGGCGCTCCAGGGCACTGGCCCGGTCCGCTCCAGGATAGGGCCACTGCTCTCTCACACCATCATAGTGGCTGTGGCAGATGAACCCGCACCAGAGACTGGCGATGGAATCATCATGCAGTCCCAGGTAGTTGCAGCCAATGCTGCCCCGCGAAAAGCCCGCCAGAATCACCCGCTCGGAATCACCGCCCAAGCGCGTGCAGACTTCGTTCACCGCCTCCTGGCAGTAGCGTTTGCTGGATTCAATATCACCCCACCACTTCACGGCATTTCTAAAACCGTCTCCGTCTTTTTCAACGTAAGGCAGGCAGAGCCACACACAGCCTTTGCCTGCCGTTAGACCATATCCCAAACGGCAGTCTTCCACCAAGCCATCGCTACGGTCGCCATATTTGTTGTTATACCCGCCGTTGCCCGGATACTCCACAATCACGGGCCAGCTTGCTTCCGGCTTCCAATCCGCAGGCAGGTACAACAAATGATGCACATCCGTTCCTTTCCAGCCCGCTGCCTGCTGGCGGACGAGCTTGCCCGCAGCAG
>DASWXG010000038.1:0-1755 GCA_036405615.1 Prosthecobacter sp.
GTGGCAGAAGTACCTGAACACCCACAAGGACAACGAGGACCAGGAACTCAAAGCGGTGCTCTGGATCTCCCGTGCACGGGTGAAGGAAAACAAGGTGGAGGAGTCCAAAAAGCTGCTGGCCGACGCCATCAAGCCCAAGATCGGCAATGCCTCCAACCAGCAGGTGGAGGGGCTGATCCAGCAGCTTGTCACGCTGACTGCGCCCAAGCGCCGCCGTCCGGCTCCTGCTGCGGCGGGGGCTCCGGCTGCTGCCGCCGACCAAAGTTTTGAACAGATGGAGAAGCAGCTGGAAGAGCTGATCACGCCGCCTCAGGCTGCCATGAACGGCACTGCCCAGATGCGCATTCTGTTTGCCAAGGCCTGGCTGGCCAAGGTGATGCGCGAGCCTGCCAAGGCCGAAAAGCTTTTCGCGGTGATTATAGACATCGCAAACCCTGTCGATCTCAGCCCGATGTTGCTTTCCACCGTCGGTGACAATGCCCGCACGAAAGGGGACCTGGACAAGGCAGCCGCCTGCTACAACCGGCTCAACGAGTTCTTCAAGGACAGTGAATATGCGGATGGTGCGGCCGTGGGCCTCGCTGAAATCGCCTTTGCGAAAGGTGACTTCCAAAAAGCTTTGGACCTTTTCACTGCAGCCATTGAAACCTATGCCGCCAGCTCCCGCCTGCTGGACGCCACCCTGGGCCGTGCCAAGAGCCTCTTCGCTCTGAAGAAATACGAGGACGCCAAGAAGATCTACGTCCAAGTTCTGAACACCAAGGAATGGCGCGGCGAGGCCCATGCCACCTCTTTGCTGATGCAGGGGGAGATCGAGTTTGCCCAGCAGAAGTGGGGCGAGGCGATTCCCTTCTACGAGCGTGTGTTCATCGCCCACCAAAAGTGGAAGCCGATCATGGCCAAGGCCTATTTGCAGTGTGCCCGCGCCTTTGTGAAACTCAACCGTCCGGCTGACCCGGCCGCCACGCCTCCCCGCAAGTATTCCGACAGGGAAGCGGCGAAGCTGCTGCTCATCGAAATGAGCAAGCGCCAGGACCTGAAGGACCTTCCTGAAATGAAAGAAGCGGAGCAGGAACTCTCCAAACTGTGATTTCCATCCCTTCCCAAACCCTTCTTCCCTTTCCTAACTTCATGTTGCGCACTTTCCTGTTTCTCCTCGCCTCGGCGCTGCTCTCCGGAGCTGCTCTCGGGCAGGCCATCGTGCTCAAAGACGGCACGCGCATTCCTCAGAACGAGTTCACCCTGGATGGCGACAAAATCATCCGCACGGTGAAGATCGGCGACAAGTCCGCGACCACCGTGTTGCCCTGGCAAAACATCAGTGCGATTGACTGGCCGGAACCTCCGGAACTGGTTGAAGCAAAGGCGCTGATGGCCCAGGCCAAAGCCGATGAAGCTCTGGCCATGTTGAAAAAGGCTGTCGATTTCTTCCAGAAGTTCGAAAAGGTGGAGGGTAACTGGTACCAGCAGGTGTTCTTTGCCTATGTGGAGACCTTGAGCCAGGCCGGCAAGTTTGAGGAAACCATCAAGCTGCTGCCCCAGCTGCGCGCTTTGCCCCTTTCTGCCGCCCAGAAGATGACGCTGCGCATCATCCAGCTGGACATCGACCGGCAGACCTCTTCTGAGTACACCTCCATCCTGGCTGAAGCTGAAAGCATCCTGTCAGACACCGATGATTCAGCGGTCGGAGCTTCCATCTGGATGATCATCGCGGACATCCACGCAAAGAAAAAGGAATGGGAAAAGGCATTGATG
>DASWXG010000039.1:0-14024 GCA_036405615.1 Prosthecobacter sp.
TCGCGGCGGTGATGTCGTTACGGAAAGACAGGATGTCATTTGCCGTAGGGTCCACCCCCTGAACGGTACCTGCCGTTGGCAGCACAGTCGTCAGATAAGTGTTGGCCCCCGAATTGGTCTTGATCAGAACTTCCCCGTTGCTCTGCAACGTCCAAACCAGATTGCAGCCAATCATCAAAGCCGTCACGGGCACGCGAAGATGATGACGAAGCGCATACATCATTTGCTCAGACAGAGTGCGCTGGGGTGGAAGTTTGTTCATAACAAGAGGTTGGGATGAATCAGCGAATTACCGAACTACGCCTGTGGGCGGAGCTCAGAAACAGACTGATAAGAAAAGTCACAAAACGTTGATAAACAGAGGGTTGGCAAAAACACAAATGCCCACCCACCGTCTCCGCGAACAGCCCCTCCCTGCGCACGAACGAGCGCGAGGGAAGGCCTGCTGAAAGAGGTTGGAGGCAGGGAGTTCACCGATTTTCCGATTAATGACCATGTAATCACAAAGTCATGTCAGGCACCAAGCATAAAATTTTCTCTGGGCGGAAAACTTCCAATCCCCTCGCTTAGCAGGCTCCGAAGGAAGTTGAACACACCAAGGCTACCATTCACCTATTGCATTTTGCCTCAAAACGCCCTTCACCGTAAAGGCATTCCTGATTCCAAAGCCCATCATCGGCAGGTTGATGAGCTGAAGAAGGACCCGCATTATACCCATTGCCCAGAAGCATCTCACTCATAGCACCCGCGTAGAAAGCCGAATGGGTCCCAAGCCCGCTTCACTCCACCACCACTTCAGTCCACCACCACTTCAGTCCGGATGGAGGCTGCAATGAAGCAGCGCCTATGCGCCTCATGGTGCAGGTTCTGCACCGCTTGGTCCGAGGGTCTGTTTTCACCGCTCCATTGGATCTGGGGACGCAGGACAATGCGACTGATCCAAGGGACACCATCTTCATTTTTAGTCATGAACCCCTCGGCGTTATCCTGATAACTGTCCAGAATGTGACCTCCATCTACGGCAAGGTGGAGGAACCAGAGCATATGGCAGCTGGAAACGGACGCCACGAAAGCCTCCTCAGGATCCACAGCTGCGGCATTGGACCACGGGGCCGGGACAACACTGGGCGATGAAGAAGCGGGAATGACGGCACCTCCGTCAAAGTACCAGGCGTGTTCACGTGAATAACGGCGTTCGAGAAAATCTGGACCGGTTCGGTTCCAGCGGATGCTAGCCAGATGTCGGGACATGGGAGGTTGGGAGACCGTAAGAGACAGGCGGACGGGACTGCCCGTTCATTTCCTGCGGCCGGAAGAAGGTTGGTTTCCAGCAGGACTTCGGCTTTCTCCCGGCTCCCGGATGCACGCTGCCGCGTTTCTTCGGAGGTTCACACACCGCCTTGCCAGGAGGCAGACCTGCGCCACTTTCCCTCTCCACCCATGCCCGCCCGTACTTCCAGCCGCTCCACATCCAGCAAAAAGCCCCGCGCACCCCAGGTCAAAGGAGGCTCAGATCTGGCAGTGCCCGCGCTGACAGCCCAAGTAAGGACCCTGGAAAACGGGCTGGACGTGATCCTCCGGGAAGATCATGAACATCCCCTGGTCAGCGTGCAAATCTGGGTAAAAGCCGGGAGCCTTCACGAGGAGAAGTGGACCGGTGCAGGGCTTGCCCACTGCGTGGAGCACATGCTTTTCAAAGGAACAGTGCGCCGTACCGCAGCCCAGATTTCCCAGGGAATCCAGGAACTGGGCGGCTATGTGAACGCCTACACCACCTTTAACCGCACGGTGTACTGGATCGACGGACTGGCCGAAAACACTGAGGGCTATCTGGACATTCTGGCGGATATGGTCCGCCATTCCAAATTCGACCCTCTGGAATTGCAAAAAGAGCAGGATGTCATCCGACGGGAAATGGCCATGGACAACGACGACGCGGGCTCGGTCGTCCAGCATCTGGTGCAAAGCACTTCCTTCCGCAGACACCCCTTGAAACACCCAATCATCGGCCACCGGGCAGTGTTTGACCAGGTAAGCCGGGATGATGTGGCCGGTTTTGTCAGCCGCCACTATGTGCCCAACAACTGCTTTGTGGTCATTGCCGGGGCGGTCAAGACTGAAGAAACCTTCGCCGCCGTACAACGGCTTCTTGGCGACTGGCAGCGCAGCCCCTACGAGCCGGTTCTCCTGCCGGAGGAAGCCCCGCAGAGGGGCCGCCGCGAAGGGCGCAAAAACTTTGACACCGAGCTGACCCGGGTCGCCCTGGGCTGGCAAATCCCAGGCGAGAGCCACCCGGACAAAGCAGCGCTGGACGTGCTGGCTTTCCTCCTCGGGGCAGGCCGGAGTTCCCGTCTCTACCAGGAACTCAGAGAAAAGCGCAGCATCGCCCACTGGGTCTGGGCCGGGGCCTGGGGTGCACAGGAGTGCGGGCTCTTTAATACCGAGGCAGAATGCGACCCGGAGGACGCAGACGCCTGCCAGCAGGCCATGCTGGAAGTCATTGAAACGTTCAAAACCAAAGGCCCCTCCGCTGGCGAACTCGCCAAGGCCGTGCGGGCCACCATCGGCGGGCAGGTCCGTGCCCTCGCCACCACCAAGGGGCAGGCCGCCGCCCTGGCCAGCAGCTGGCTGGCTGTTGGCACCCTGGACCAGGCGCAGCATTACCTGGCCAGCATCCGTGCGCTGACTCCCGCCATCATCCAGGACACTGCCCGGCGCTATCTGACACCGTCCACTTGTACTACTGCGATCGTCGGACCAGACGTCGAGGCAGCCGGAACCGAGGCGTCATCCGCTTCAGGCAAAGGTGAACTCCAACGCTTTGTCCTGCCGAACGGCCTGACCCTGCTGGTAGGGGAAAACCCACGTTTGCCTCTGGTTTCCATCCGCACCAGCTTCCTGGCTGGAGTGCCAGCCGAAACAGCTGCCAATGGCGGGGCCACCCAGGTGTCCGCCGCCCTTCTGCTGAAAGGCACCAAGAACCGCACAGCCGCAGAAATCGCCGCAGAACTGGAGAACCTGGGCGGATCTCTGCAATGCACCTCCGATGCCCATCGCTACCTCATCGGGGCGGACGTCATGCGTGGAGACGAGAGCCGGGGGCTGGAGCTCATTGCCGATCTGATCCAGAATGCCACCCTGCCAGCCGCCCAGTTGAAAGAGGTTCAGAAACGCCAGCTTGCCTCCATCCAGGAGGAGAAGGAAGACCCGCTCACCGTTGCCCTGCGCCGCGCCCGCAAAGAGATCTTTGCAGGCACCCCTTTCGCCCGAACAGCCCTCGGCACAGAAGAATCTGTCAAGGGTTTGAAAGTGGGCACCTGCCGGGAAATGCTTTCCCAGTCCCTGGTAGGAGCCAACGGCGTCATCAGCGTCCATGGCGACATCAAGGCCGCCGCCATTCGCAAACAGGTGGAAAAAGCGCTGGGCAAGCTGAAGAAGGGCAAGCGGCACTACGATGTCCATGCCCAGATGCCGCTGACAGCGCAATCCAAACCCGGCGCACATGAACTGCGCATGGACAAGGAGCAGGCCATCATCGTCATCGGGTTCCGCTGCGGATCGCTGCATCATGAAGACAGCCAGGCCCTTTCCCTCATTGACGAGGCTTGCAGTGACATGGGCAGCCGCCTGTTCAACCGCATCCGTGAAGAACTCGGCCTAGCCTACTATGTCGGAGCGCAGCACTTCGCCGCGCTGGGGGCGGGAGCCTTCTATTTCTACGTAGGAACAGATCCTGACAAGGCGGGGCTGGCCAAGCAGGAGATGCTGGCCCAAATCGCGGATCTGGCCAAAAACGGCCTAGCTGAAGACGAAATCCAGCGAGCAAAGACCACCTGGCGCTCGGGCTGGCTGCGTGCCCAGCAGGGGAACTCCAGCATGGCGGACGTTTACGGCTGGAATGAACTGAGCGGCCTGGGCTACGAGCACTTCCGCCAGTTGCCGGACAAAGTGGCCGCCCTCACAGCCGAAGACCTCCGGCGTGTGGCCGCCACCTACTTCGCCGAAGGGCAGGCTCACATTGTGACGGTGATGCCTGAAAACCACACGCCGCAGTGAGGCAGGCGCGGTACGCAGACGGATGCAGGTGAGGCACCAATCCCTCACCTGCCACTTGCGACCCTGCCAAACTCGCCTAATCTGCGCGCCCCTATGGCCCAGCAGTTCAAGATTCTCATCGCCGGTAACAACGACCCCATTTCGAGCAAAGGCATTGATCTCCTCAAAGCAGAGCCGTCCTTTTCCGTCGAAGTGAACATGAACCTGAAGGCGGAAGACGCCATGGTCGAGGCCTCCCGCGATGCACACGCCATCATCGTCCGCAGCGGTGCCAAGGTGACCTCCAAGGTGCTGGAAGCAGCCCCAAACCTGAAGGTGGTGGGCCGCGCCGGAGTCGGCGTGGACAACATTGACGTTCCGGTGGCGAGCAAGCGCGGCGTGGTGGTGATGAACACCCCCGGCGGCAACACCATTTCCACAGCAGAGCAGGCCTTCACCCTGATGATGGCCCTTTCCCGCAAGACGCCCCAGGCCCACGCAACCATCGTTGAAGGCAAGTGGGACCGCAAAAGCTTCCAGGGTACCGAAGTTTATGGCAAGACCCTGGTGGTGCTTGGCATGGGCCGCATCGGTGCAGAATTCGCCAAACGCGCCAAGGCCTTTGGCATGCGCGTGGTGGCCTATGACCCCTACCTTTCCAAAAACCGCGCTGAAAGCCTGGGCGTGGAACTGTGCGAAGATCTGGATGCCGCCATCGTGCAGGCAGACTACATCACGATGCACATGCCGCTGACGCCTGAGACCAAGCACATGATCAATGCGAAGCGTCTCGCCTCCCTGAAGAAGAGCTGCCGCATCATCAACTGCGCCCGCGGCGGCCTCATTGATGACGCCGCTCTCGCAGAAGCCCTGACCAACGGCACCATCGCCGGTGCCGCCCTGGACGTCTTTGAAACTGAACCCCCTCCAGCCGACTACCCTCTGCTGAAGGCCCCGAACACCGTCTTCACCCCGCACCTCGGTGCATCCACCGAGGAAGCCCAGGAAAACGTGGGCATCGAAATCGCCGAAGTCATCAAGGCACACCTTCTTCTCGGCACGGTGGTAAATGCCGTGAACATGCCGAATGTGGATCCCAAGACCCTTGCCGACCTCGGACCGTTCCTGAAGTTTGGCGAACTGCTGGGCCGTCTTGTTTCCCAGTTTGCCCCCGCCCGTTCCAACGTGGTGCGCATCAACTACAGCGGCAAGGTCGGCAGTGGTGACACCACCCTCATTTCCCGCGCCGTGCTGAAGGGCTTTCTGGAGCGCGCTGTCGGTGCCGAGCAGGTGAACTATATCAACGCCAACGGCGTGGCTGAGAACCTGGGCCTCCGTTTCACCGAAAGCCGCGTCGCCGACGCCAGCGAGTTCACCGACCTCATCGAGGTGCAGGCTGCCAACGACACGGAAACCGCCAGCATCGCCGGCACCTTCTTCGCCGGGGAGCCACGCATCGTGAAGGTCAATGGCCGCCACATCGAGACCCGCCCTGAAGGCACGCTCCTGCTGATTGAAAACATCGACCGTCCGGGCATGATCGCCGCTTACAGCACCATCCTTGGCAAGCACAAGATCAACATTGCCGACATGTCCCTGAGCCGGAACAAGGAAGGCGGCACCGCCCTGACCCTCCTGACCCTGGACTCCACTCCGGCCGAGGCGGTCATCGCCGAACTGGAAGCCATCGAAGGAATCAGCCGCGTGCATTCCGTGGTGGTCTGAATGGGCACCTAACGGATCATTCAATCAAACCAAGAGCCCCGGGCGGAACCAATCCCCCGGGGCTTTTTGTTGAAGCTTCTGGCGAAGACGTTGTCTTGCCTTCATTTTAGGTCGCTGCAACGCATGCTGCTCCACTTCAATCCAGAACGGACATTCAAGATCGTCACCCATGGGGTGATGCTGCTTGCTGGGATGTTGCTCCTTTCAGACTGCCGCGACCACCAAGCGCACGTGCGTCTGCGCGGCAAGAGCATGGGCACCACCTGGACGCTCCTGGTCGCAGACAATCTTCCTCCGGCCCAGGCAAGAGAAGTCCAGACGCTGATTGACCGCGAATTGCAGACCCTGGAAAACGAAATTTCCCACTGGCAGAAGGACTCTGACTTGAGCCGCTGGAACCGCTCCAGCAGCACTGCATGGCAGACTGTGCCAGCACGTCTTGCCGAGATTGTCGCGGCGGCCAAGTCCATCGGCAACCAGACGGAGGGTGCCCTGGACATCACCGTGGCACCGCTGGTGGAACTTTGGGGCTTCGGACCGTCCACCCACTCTGAGGCGGTGCCTTCTCTGCCAGAAATTGAGGCCGTTTTGCAAAGAGTCGGGGTACGGCATGTCGAGGCAAATCCCACGGTCCCGGCCCTGCGCAAGGACAGGCCCGATGTGCAGATCAATGTGGCCGCGGTGGCGGAGGGATATGCCATGGACCGCTTGATTGCGATGTTGAAAGAGAAGGGTCTTCACAACTTCCTCTTTGAACTCGGGGGGGAAGTGGGGGCCATAGGTCACGCGCCGGGCGGAGATCCCTGGCAGGTAGGCATCCAGTTGCCTGAAGCAGACAAGGGCGAAACCTTGGACACACTGCCGCTGACCAATCTCTGCGTGGCCACGAGCGGAACCTACCGTCACCGCTATCAAAAAAATGGGCATACCTTCAGCCACCTTATAGATCCCCGCACCGGCCGGCCGGTGGAACACCGTCTGGTCGCTGTCTCAGTGATCCATGAAAAATGCCTCGCGGCAGACGGTTTTGCCACTGCGCTGATGGTGCTGGGGCCGGAAAAGGGCAAGGCGGTCGCGCAGCGCCTCGGGCTCCGTGTCATCTGGCTCGAAGAGCCGCCGTGAACGCTTTGCGTTTCGCACTGGCGGCAAGCCCTTCCCAAGCGTATGAACTTGCTCACCCATGCCATTTCTCGACAGACTTGAAGCCCGCCTGGGCCGTTTTGCCATCCCCGGCCTGCTGACAGCCATCGCCGTCCTGCAGATTTTTGCCTTTGTGATCCTCACCACGCTGCCGAAAGAGGCGCAGCAGGCCTATCTTAGCTTTTTGATGCTGAAGCCGGATCTTGTCCTGCAGGGCGAGGTGTGGCGGCTGATCTCTTACATTTTCATTCCTGACCGCTCGCTCTTTGTCGTGCTGATCGGTGCCATGTTTATGATGTGGGTGGGACGGGGTCTTGAGGAAGCCTGGGGCATTTTCCGGGTCAACCTGTATGTCATCGGCGGTATCGTATCCCTGGCGGCAGGATCGCTGATCTTCGGCTTCGATCCGCAGCTTGAGATCATGAGCAGCCGTGGCAGCGCCATCTGGCTGTATCTCACGGCGCTCTTTGCTTTCGCCACCCTTTTCCCCAACGAAGAGGTGCTGCTGTTCTTCATACTGCCGGTAAAAGTCAAATGGCTGGCCCTTTTCTCCGCCGCTCTGGTGGGCCTGGCCATCATTGAAGATCCGTTTGCGATCATCGTCGCGCTGTTTGCCCTGCTGAACTACGGTGTGGCCTTTGTCCCCGGGTTTGTGAAAGGCCAGATGCATCAGGCCCGCGTGGCCAGCCGTCGTGCGCAGTTCGAGCAGGCCGCCGCTCCGGCTACCGCCTACTTTCACAAATGCAAAGTCTGCGGAAAGACCGATGTGGATGATCCAAAGTTGGATTTCCGGGTGACTGACGCGGGTGACGAAATTTGTTCGACCTGCCGAAAGTCGGCCTGAAATCCTTGCCAACTCCGGGCGAAATGGCATCCTCCCTGCCCTAACCATGCGTTGTCCCAAATGCGGCAGCTCCCAAGACAAGGTCATTGACTCCCGCGAAGCGCGCGAGGGTCACGCGATCCGTCGCCGCCGGGAGTGCATGAAGTGCAACTTTCGTTTCACGACCTACGAGGTGGTCGAACGTGAAGAGCTGCGTGTGGTGAAGCGCAACGGGGCTCGCCAGAACTTCGACCGGGAAAAGCTGATGTCCGGCTTGCGCAAGGCCTGTGAAAAGCGCCCGGTCAAAATGGAGCAGCTTGAGCAGCTGGCCGACGACATTGCCAACGAGCTGGAAGAGGAGGGCTATCGTGAAATCCCCTCCACTGTCATCGGCGCCAAAGTGGTGCGAGGGCTGGAGTCCATTGATCACGTGGCCTACGTTCGCTACGCCTCCGTTTACCGCCAGTTTGAAGACGTGGGTGAGTTCATTGATGAGATCAAGTCCCTGGACAGCCGCCGTGCGCGTGGTGAAGACCAGGACGAACTGTTCCAGTGAAGGAATGGATGACACAGGCCTCGGGATTCACGGCGGATCACTTCTTGCGCACAGCGCCTGCCTCACCATTTTGAGGTATCATGTCTGAGAAAACCATTTTCCAAAAGATCGTGGATCGTGAGATCCCCGCACCTCTGGTGTATGAGGACGATCTGGTCGCCGCTTTCAACGACATCTCCCCGCAAGCACCCGTGCACGTGCTGATTGTCCCCAAAAAGGTGATTCCCCGTGTCGGCGAAGCGGTGGCAGATGACCAGGCCACTTTGGGAGCCCTGCTCCTGGCAGCAGGTAAAATCGCTGAAAAGCTGGGCGTCAAGGAGCGCGACAAGGGATTCCGGCTGGTGATCAACCATGGCAAGGATGCCGGGGAAACCGTTCCTCACCTGCATGTCCACCTCCTCGCCGGCCGGGATCTGGCTTGGCCTCCGGGTTGAAAAGGAGAGGAACCGCGGCAAAAAATCGCATCCGGCGCAACTTTTGCCACGATTCCCTGTTACACTCGCCAGAAACCCGAAGACCGCTTATGGAACCGCTTTCCCCCAATGACCCGCTCTGGGATGTGCTTGGCAAAGCCAAGCCGGTAAAGCCACGTCCCAACTTCGCCCAAAATGTGGTGCGTCAGGCCCGGCAGACCCCCCAGGAAAGGGGCTGGCTGGCCCAGTTGAAGGGCTGGTGGCTGGAAAGCGGCACCGCCAAGTCCGGTTTTACCTGGGCGGCCACCGCAGCTGCCATTGCCCTGGCCGCCACGACAGCACTGGTTTCTCCAGGTCCTCAGGAGGGCTCCCCTTCCCTGGCAGCCGTTTCCGCCGCTTCAGTTTCTTCCCCAGAAACGGGGGATGCGGAGTTTCCCCTGGTGCCAGAATTTGAAACCGAGTGGAAAAACCTGGAACAGGTGGGTGATCTTCTGGCCGTCAATGACACCTCATTGCTGACGGACTCGGAGATCAATCTTCTCCTTTATTGATCCGCCCCTGCCCGGCATCCAAAGCGGCTCCCCCTGGGTCGAAAGCTGTTTCGCCCCTGCCATACCAGAACCGGGCACATTTGGCAGCATTGAAAACTGCAAAGCGGCACGGCCCTTGCCCGTAAAGGTTGGATGGCCGAGTCTCCCACCAAGGTCCGTCACTCCATCCTCGCTGTCACCACCCTGGCCGCGTTCCTGATGTATCTGGACCGGATGTGCATGTCGGAGATCGTCAAGACGGCGACTTTCCAAAAGGAGTTTGCACTCACGGACGGCCAGCTTTCCTGGGTATTGAGCGCCTTCTTCTGGGCCTATGCCTTGGGACAAGTTCCGGCGGGGTGGCTTAGCGACCGTTTTGGCATCCGGCCGCTGATGACGGTTTTCATTGTTCTTTGGTCCGGCTTTACCGCCCTCACAGGTTTTGCCACCGGGCTGTGGTCACTATTGCTCACCCGCGTCGGCTGCGGTCTGGCCGAAGCGGGAGCCTACCCCGCCAGCAGCAGCCTGCTGCGCAAATGGGCTGTGTGGGACAAACGCGGCCTCGCCAGCAGCATCGTCTCCCTCGGCGGCAGGCTGGGCGGCGCCTCGGCCCCGATTTTGACCGCCCTTATCATTTCCGCCACGGGAAGCTGGCGCTGGGCTGGCTGGATCTATGGGGTGACGGGCGTCGTTTTTGCCTGGGCCTTCTGGCGCTGCTACCGGGAAAGGCCGGACCTTCATCCTCACTGCAACCTGGAGGAGCAGGCCTTGCTTGCTGCGGGTCGCCCTACAGAAACGAGTTCCGCCATCGGCTACCGCTTTCCATGGAGGACCATGCTGTGCAGCACCAATCTCTGGCAAATGTGCGGCATGCAGTTCTGGACCAATGTGGGCTGGGCCTTCCTGGCCACTTGGATGCCACGTTATCTGAAAGAAACCTTGGACCTGAGTGACAAGGCCAGCGGCCAGATGGCCTCCATCTCTCTCGGCATCGGCCTTGGCGGCAT
The DNA here is from genome assembly GCA_036405615.1 of Prosthecobacter sp. Taxonomy (GTDB): domain Bacteria; phylum Verrucomicrobiota; class Verrucomicrobiia; order Verrucomicrobiales; family Verrucomicrobiaceae; genus Prosthecobacter. Next base: position 10,230 of record DASWXG010000039.1, read on the forward strand.
GCTCTTTGGCGGTTTTTTTGCGGATGCCTGTGTGCGCTGGTTTGGCCTGGCCCGCGGACGCCTCATTCCCCTGGCCGGCACGCGGATCCTGGCGGCGATAATGTTCCTCCTGGCCATTCAGACCACCAACCCATGGCTGCTGGTTCCTGCTTTGGGACTGGTGGCCTTTTTCACAGACTCCGGCCTGCCCGCTGTCTGGGCCTCCATGCAGGACATGGGGGGGCGCTACACAGCGCCCGTTTTCGGCTGGGCCAATATGTGGGGCAACATTGGTGCCGCCATGTCACCCGTTTTCATCGGCATCATCTACACGTATCTGGATGACAACAAAGACTGGCACGAAGCTCTCTACTTCTGCGCCATCGCCTATGTTCTCTCAGGTTTCCATGCGAGCCGCATTCGTGCGGACCAGCCTCTGGAAGAAGAAGTCGCCTAACCCCTTCTGTTGCTACTTGGCCCGCAGCCAGGCACGCCAGTGCGGCAGCAGCCAGAGCACGATGAGCAGGATCCACAGAGTGCCGACGCAGCAGGCGAGGCCCAAGCTGGAGATGCCACGGTTACCGGCAAAAAACAGGCTCGCGAAACCAATCACTGTCGTCATGCCGGAAAAGAAAACGGCTTTGCCCGTGGTGGCCTGGACGTGCCGGATGTCATTGCCCGTGCGTTTAAGCGCCAGCAACAGGTGAATGCCATAGTCTATGCCTGTGCCAAGAAGCAGTGGAATCGCCGCCAGGCTGGCCAGGTTCCAGCCCACCCCCAGCAGGCTCATCGTGGCCGCCAGGGCACCCAGCCCACCAGCCAGCAGGAGGATCGAAAGCAGCAGATCCTTCACACTGCGGAAAGTAATGAGCAGCGTGAGGCTTATGATGCCGATGATAGGCAGCAATTGCTGCTGGAGATCGTGCTGCACCAGAGTGGAAAGCGCCCGGCCCAGGGTTTCCCAGCCCGCCACCCAGGCTCCGGTGTCCGGAGTCAGCAAGGCCTGCACGGCCGCCAGTTTGTCCCTGTCTGGCAGGCCGGGTTTGCCTGCCACGCTAATTGATGCCAAGGCCACCCCTTCCCCAGGTTTCATGCCCGCGTTCGCCGCACGCTCCCCGGTGGCTAGCAAGCGGCCCAAGACCGGCGCTGCGGCTGCGTTTGACTCATCCTGCGGCCAGTTTCCGGCGATCGCCGGTTTCCAAACCTGGCAGACGCCACGCAGCAGGCCGACGGCGGCCTCAGCAAAACCGGCAGCATCCACTTCTTTTTCCAAACGAGTCTGGTTGGCGAGCAACCACTCGATGAACGCGCGGTTCGCGGTCTGCGCTGCCGGGTCGCTGATCAGCAAGGTGGGCAGGGCCTGACGGATAAGCGTGCCTTTTTTCACTTCGGCCTCCAGTTTGACAGCCAGGGATTCAACCCGCTTTCTCAACTCCCCAGCGGGACCGGTGATCAGCACCGGCAGTCCGGCCTCGTTCTGCTGGCCCAGCCGGTCCTGCATCCACTGGAGCGTGTCCATGGCCTCGCTGTTCGTCGGCCGCAGCGATTCCGCACCCGTCATGAAACGCGGCAGTCCATGGGTGGAGAAAACCCAGGCCATTCCACCTAACAAAAGGGTTGTTCCCAGGATGGCCAGACCGTGACGCGCCGGTTTGCCGGTGATTTCAACAACTGAATCCGGCGGCTGTTTGCCTGCCGTGAAACGCGGCGCGAACGCCAGCATCACGCACAGCCCCACCATCACGCCAAGAGCCACCAGCAGGCCCAGCTCTGAAAGCCCCGGCAGGCCGCTGAAGAGCAAGGAGAGGAACACCGTAGCGGTGGTACAAGCACCCGCAATGATACCGGGGGCAGCCAGCTTGCGCAGCCCGCGTGAATCCAGATGCGGATGCTGGCGGGCCTCCTGGATGATGAGCACCGCATAATCCACGATGATGCCCAGCACGATGGCGGCAAAGCCGAGGCTCATGATGGAAAGTTTGCCCACCAGCAGACCTCCCAGCCCCATGGTCATGACCATGCTCAGCATGAGCAGGCCCTGAATCCACAAAAGCGGTTTCAGGCGCCGGAACATCACCCAGAAGAGCACTGCGATGAGGACTTCTGTCATGCCAATAGTGCTGGACATGTCTTTCTCAATGCCTGCGCCGATTTCAGCCTGGAAGGCCGGTTCCCCCGTGTAGCGGAGAGTCAGTTTTTGATCTCCCCGCCAGCTTGCAATCTCGGCCTTGATCTGGATCAGCCACGCAGCGGCTGTTTTGTAATTGCTGACGCTCGTGGCCGGTGTCACCAAAAGCAGGCGAAAGAGACCGTCTTCCGAAACAAGGCCGAACATGGAACCTTCGAGCGCACTCATGGCCGAGGCATCCAGGCTGTCGAGAAGGCCAAGCGGGTCATAGGATGCCCGCTGCACGCGCTCAGCATCCAATGAATTGCCGACCGTTTGCAGAGATTGCTGAATCTTGGCCTTTGCCCCATCGCCCTCCAGCTTTCGCCGCACCGTCTGCATCTGGGCCGGGTCCGCGTTTTGCAGCGCCCAGGCCATGAGAGCAGCACCGGACTGGGCCTGCTGCTCCAGCGGTTGCGCCCAGCGGACCTCCTTTACCAGATCAGTGCGTTTTTGCAGACGCTCGGCCAGGGTGGTCATGGCCTCTTCGGCCACAGCCTCATCCTCGGCCTCCATGGCAATCAGGAGATCGCTGCCTCCGGCAAAACCATCGCGTAAAAGCTTCAGCGCCCGTACCTCAGGTACGTCGCCCGGCAACGTGGCCAGGATGTCCGTCTCTAGCCGCAACCTCTTGAAGCCCAGAACGAGCAGCGGAACAAAAAGGAGAAGTACCAACCAGGGTTTGGAAAAGAGGGCGCGCATGCCGGGGAAGGAGTCGCGCATGAAAGGCGCGCATGCCGCATCTGGAAAGGAGGTTTTTCAAGAAGGCACTTCCCCTTGCAGCCCAGCCTGCGCAAACCCTCCGCAAAAAAAGCGGCCCGTCCCAACCAAGGGGACGGACCGCCGGATGCAAGAGTCAGACTGGAACCGAAAGACTACTTCTGAACAGGACGCAGCACGATGTTGCGGAAGTCCACATTGGTGTGGTCGCCCTGGAAGAAGAGGGGGCCTGGTTTGAACTCATCGCTGGTCAGAGCACCACCGGTGCAGCCCAGCACAGGCTGGTTGTCGATGATGGTCTTGCCGTTAAGGATGACGGTGAGGTGACGGTCCACCAGGGTGATGTCCATCGTCTGCCATTCGCCGATGGCTTTTTCTGCAGCCACCGCAGGGGTGATGCGGCTGTAGAGGGCCCCCATGTTATGGGAATCCAGCGCCTTGCCGAAGGTCTCAGCCACCTGCACTTCGTAAATGCCGCGCAGGTAGATGCCGCTGTTGCTGTTTTCCTGGGTGCGGACTTCCAGTTTCAGATTGAAGTCTTCGAATTCGGCATCCGTGCGCAGGTTGCCGAAGTGTTTGCCCTTCTCCACGCGGTTGATGAGGATGCCGTCCTGCACGCTCCAGCCGTTGAGGTCATCTGGCTTGATGAGGCGCCAGCCGGTGAGGTCCTTGCCGTTGAACAGGGACACAGGCTCGCCGTATTTCACCTTGGCGAGGTCAGGCTTGGCCGGGATGGCAGGAATGCGCTTGCCGCTGAATTCGGCCTGGCCAAAGGGCTTGCCGTCGGCCTTGGCCTTCACAGTGGTTCCGGTCAGCGTGTCGCCGGAAACTTTTACGGTGAGAGTTTCGGTGACTTTTTCAGTGATTTCCTTGCCAGCCTTGTCCTTGCGCTTGGCATTGGAGTACCGGGTGACGACGAGGTTTCCGTC
>DASWXG010000040.1:0-6252 GCA_036405615.1 Prosthecobacter sp.
TTCCGGACCAGGGACGAGGAAAATCTGATGGGGTCACCTGACCGCTGGTTTCGCCCTGTGTGGACCGGCGTGGGGCCGGACGGGGGCATCTATATGGCCGACTGGTATGACACTCGCCTCAGCCACGTAAGCCCGGTGGATGACTGGCATAAAACCAGCGGCCGTATCTATCGTGTGCGCCCTGCCTCAGGGGCGCCTAACTTAAAGCCTTTCAATCTGGCCAAGGTCTCGCCGGAAGATCTGCTCAAACACCTGGAGCAGCCGAACGAATGGTTTAGGAAACAGGCGGCTTTGGAAATCGGCTGGCGCGAACTCGTCACGCTGAAGCCCCAGCTTCTGGCTCTTGCCCGTGGCAAGGGAGCTTATGCGCTGGATGCCTTCTGGACTCTGGACCTGCTGGGCCAGGCGGATGATACAGTGATTGAGGAAATGCTGGCTCATCAAGATGCTTATGTGCGCCGCTGGGCCGTGAAGATTCTTGGCGAACGCCGGCAGAGCAGCGCGGCTTTGGCTAAGCTGGCCCAGTCTGAAAAGAACATCGAAGTCCGGGCGCAGATCCTTGCCAGTGCCAAGAGGATGAAAGCGGTGGACGGGCTGCCCCTGCTGGCGGCAGTTTCCGGTGAAGCAGATACCAGCGGTCATCTGCCTCTGCTCGCCTGGTGGGCTCTGGAGTCGAAGTCCGAAAAGGAACGTGCTGCCGTCTTTGCTTTTCTGAAGGAGAATCCGGAGTTCCTTAAAGGAGCTTTCAAAGAGCACCTCGCCGAGAAACTGGCCAAGCGGTATGCCCTGGCTGGTGGAGAGGAAAACCTGCAGTCCTGCGCCGATCTTCTGGCCCTGTCTGAAGATGAAGCCCTGCGGGGCAAATTCATCGCAGGCATTGCTTCCGCTTATGAGGGCGTGGAGATGCCCAAGCTGCCGGATTCACTCTCCAAAGCGCTCAATGATTACCTGGCCAAACAGTCCGGTGGCAATCTCACCCTGGCCTTGCGCACAGGCAGTGCCGACGCTTTGAAGGAGGCGTTGAAAGCGCTGGCTGACAGCAAGGCTTCCAATACTCAGCGCATCGGGCTGGCCCGGGTGCTGGCAGAACTTGGCAAGACCGAGGCTGTGGCCCCGATGGTAGCCATTCTGAGTTCCTCCACCAGCAGCCCCAGCCTGAAGCGGGGTGTCTTGCAGGCTGCGGCCAAGTTCGACGACAAGCGCATTCCGCAAGCCTTGTTGCAGGGATACGAAGGCCGTATCGCGGGGGACCAGGCTCTCCGCGAAGATGCCTTGCGCGTGCTGGCCGGACGCAAGGAGTGGGCGCAGATGCTGGTTCATTTTGTCAATGAGGGCAGCGTGCAGGCCAAGCACATCAGCGTGGATACTGCGCGTCAGCTCAGCCTCTATAAGGACCCTGAGATTGATGCTGCCATTGACCGTCATTGGAAGACGTTGCTCGCCACCGGCCCCACCGAAGCCAAGGAAAAAGAGATGGCCCGTATCAAGGCGGTGCTGAAGACCGGACTGGGTGACCCTGCCAAAGGCAAGATGCAGTTCATGGCCCGCTGTGCCATCTGTCACAAGCTGTTTGGTGAAGGCAACGTCATCGGACCTGACCTGACCGGCTATGACCGTACCAACCCGGATTTCTGGCTGGATAATATCTTCAACCCAAGCCTGGAGATCCGGGAGGGTTTTGGAAACTACATCGTCAAGCTGAAGAACGGCCAGATGCTCACCGGCATCATGGACGCCCAGGACGCCAGCGGCATTGTGCTCAAGGATATCGCGGGGAACAAGACTCCCGTGAAGCAACCTGAGATTGGCAAACTGGAAGCCTCCCCGGTTTCACTCATGCCCGAGGCCCTAACCACAGGCATGACAGATGCAGACCTGAAAGACTTCTTCGCTTATCTGATGAAGATGGCTGAGTGATGACAGGACTGCGTTTCGGCCGGCTTTCTCGTCAGCCAAACTTGCGGCCTTTCATTGCGGCAGGCCCATTCGTCAGGGGGCACCGGGTTTGAACCGACGCGTGACAAGGGCCGTCAGGTCCGATTGTGATTTGTGTTCAGGACAAGCCCAAGATCACCACGCCACCAGTTCCACGCGGCGGTTCTGGGCGCGGCCTTCTTCAGTGCTGTTGGTGGTCACCGGGGCCATGAAGGCGGCGCCGAGAGGTGTCATGCGGCTGGCGGGAACACCGTGCTTGGAGGAGAGTTCCGCCACCACGGCACGGGCCCGGCGTTTGGACAGGTCTTCGTTGAATTCAAAAGTGCCCATGTTGTCCGTGTGGCCAACCACCAAGACCCGCAGGGCAGAGTCTCCATTCAGCAGCGCCGCCATCTGTTTCAGCGTGGGCTCAGACTCGGGCTTGATATCGGCTTTGTTGAAGTCGAAAAGGATGCCATACAGAGCCACCTTGCCGCTGGTGCGGATGGATTTTTGCATCTCCTCAGCGGAGAGGTGCACCATCTTTTCTTCCATGGGACGTGTGTTGACAAAATCCACCTGGATGACCACGGCATTCTCCGGGATGATGACATCCCGATTCCAGCGGTTGGCTTCTGACTTTTCCCGGAGAGGGTGGTCCCAGGAGCGGGAGGCGATGAACACCGCCACAAACAGCCCCGAGTTTTCCAGGCAAAAATATCTCCGGTCCTTCACGCCCGTGGTGACGAGTTGCCTGTCCAGTTCCGGAATGGCGTAGTATTGGGAAGGCGGGCCATTGCGGATCTCTGCCTGGCCTCCGGACCAGATGGGCTGGAACCCCTTCTCCTTGAAGGCCTGCTCATAGTTGCGGGCGATCTCCAGCGTGCTGCGTTTGCCACTGCCTGTGTTGGGCAGCACATAGGTGGTGCGATAAAGGCGCCCCTCCACTTTGCGGACTTCTTTGGGATCTGTGGAGTTGGGCGTGCTGAGTCCGCCGGTTTGAAGGCCCAGTTCCCCATACTCATGCTCGGCATGGAGAACGATGGTGCTGCCCTCATAACGCGGCATGTCCGGGTAGTCGCGGGTGCCTGGGGCATCTGCGGCTGGAAGGGGGTTTTGGGCACTCGCATTCCCTGCGAGGAGGAACATCCCGACGAGAACTGCCGTGCGCGTAGAAAAGGCTTTCATCTGCAATGAAGACGTGACTGACGTCTGCATTGAGATAGCCCGGGAGCCCGGGCAAGGTTACAGCTCCGCCTTTCCCGGCAACCTAGGCATAGAGGACCCGCAGAGAGCGAAGCCAGCTGGTCGCGACGCCGATCAAGACGGCAAGAGCGCCGAAAATCTCGTGAGAAGGGCTGTTGGGAAGAAAGAAAGTTCCGGCCGCTGCATACAGGGCTCCGAACCCTGCTATGGCACCGGCCACGGCATAGATATGACGCCCGATGTGATGGTCATTGGTGAACGCGGCAGCGTTGGCGACAGCCGCCAGCAAGAAAGCCATGGCGGGAAAAGTGCCATCAGGGTGACCCGTGGCCATGATGGAAATCAAGCAGGCCAAGGCCGCGCAAATGAGGCCGCCTACCACGGCCCCTTCCCAGAACTCCCGTGGGCGGAGAGCCTGGCGGGCAAAGCGGTCAAACAGGATGAAAAAGGAGCCAAAGCTGCGAGCCAGATGGGACCAGAGCGCAAACAAAAGCCAGGCACCGATGACGAGGCTGCTCAGGACAGGAGACACGCCTTTCAATGAAGAACTCAGAACCTTGTAGGCCACAAAACCACCGAGCATGATCGCCGTCTGCCGCCCTTCGGTGAACTGGTTCATGAAGTGGGCAAACCGCAGCTGCAGCCGGTAGAGGGCGGAGCGGGCACGAAAGGATTCCACCAGGCCCATGCGGGCGCTCTCGCTCATCGGGCTCAGACGCAGAGCCTCCAGGAAATGATGATTGGCTTTTTTGTGATCACCCTCCATCAAGGCCTGCCAGCCTGCACTGGTGTGGGCACTGTCGTTGTCGGGGGCGCGTTGGAGCTGGTAGTCAATCAGGCTTTTGTGGTCGCCGTCTTTCTTCTGCATCAGCAGCGCTGCGGAAAGCACTTCACCGGCCATGGTGTTTTCTGTATCCAGTTGCAGGGCTTTGCGCGCACAGGCTTCAGCTTGGGGATAGTTCCGCAATCTCAGATGAATACGGCCGGCGACCGCGTGGGAAAAATCGCTGTCGGGGTCGATGGAGACGGCTTCTTCTGCATGCTTCAGAGCTTCCTCAATGGCCTGCTTCTGGCCGTCCTTGGCCTGGGCATTGAGAGCCAGGGCGAGGACGCTTCGTGCAAAGGGATCTTCCGGCTCCAGGCTGACGGCACGCTTTGCTGCGTCCACCGCTTGCGTGGCCGTGTCATCATTCACGATCCAGCAGAGCGCCAGCATCACATAGCTGGGCGTGTGCTGGGGATCTTCCATCAGCGCCTGCTTGTAGCTTTGGATGGCATCGGCGTAGCGGTGCTGGGACTGCAGCAGCCGTCCCCGTGAAAAGTGGGAACCCACGCCAGATGAATGTTCGTGTCCAAACATGGCCTTGGGGGCTGCTAGCGTTTGATGAGTCCCAGATACTTCAAAACGTCGTCGTAGAAGCCGCTTTGGTTGGAGTACATGGCGTAGTTTTTGGCGCTTTCAAACCAGGCCTTGGTGGTCGGCTTGTGGCGTCCCGCCGCCTTCACCAGATCTTTGGTGGTGAGAGGCACGACCTTTCCGCTGCGCATGGCCTCAGCCAGCACTTCTTCAGTCGCCAGATCAAAGACCGCTTTGAGGTCCGCCCCGGAGAAATCCGGAGTCTTCTTCGCCAGCGCACGTGGATCCAGTTCGGCGATGGGTTTTTTCTCCGCCATCACTTCGATGATGGAAGCGCGGCCAGCCTCATCTGGCGGCGGTACAAAGAGGGTGCGGTCAAAACGCCCCGGCCGGCGAAAGGCAGGGTCGATGTGCCAGGGCGCATTGGTGGCACCGAGGATGAGCACGCCATCATTCTGGGAATCCGCACCGTCCATCTCGGACAGGAACTGGTTGATCAGATTCCGCCCAGCGCTTTGGCGGAGGTCTCGACGGTCGGCTGCCAGCGCGTCCACTTCGTCAAAGAAGAGCACACAGGGGGCATTCTTGCGCGCCAGTTCGAAAACCTCGTGCATGTTTTTCTCAGAGTTGCCGATCCACATGTCGAGAATCTGGTGCAAGCCCAGGGCGATGAAGTTGGCCTTGATCTCCCCGGCGGTCGCCTTGCTGATCAAAGTTTTGCCGCAGCCAGGAGGGCCGTAGAGAAGCACACCTCCGCCCACCTTCTTGTCGTAGGCTTTGAAGAGGTCCGCATGCTGCAGCGGATACATGATCTTCATGCGGATCTCCTCTTTCAGCGCCTCCATGCCGCCGACAGTGGAGAAGCTCAGTTTCGGTTTCTCGAAGTCAGCCAGGCCCAGGTCAAAGGCGGCGCCGCCGCGTGGATGGCCGTCGTCGTCATCCTCCTCGTCTGCGGAATCTTCGTCGGCTTCGATGAAGCCGCCGTTGGCGGTGAGTCCCGCACGTTTGCGGCCGGCGTCACCGCTGTCAGCGCCGCCTGAAGGTTTGACGTTTCGGAGATCCTTTTCCAGGCCCGGGTCGGACAGCCCAGGGTCGATTGAAAGGGCCTGGTCATACAGGCTGCGGGCGCGGCCAAGTTCGCCTTCAGTGACGAGAATGCGTGCCAGCAGCAGGTGCCCTGGGGCATAGCGAGGTGATTCGGTCACCAGTTGTTCAGCCCGAACAGCAGCCTCTGAAAAACGGCCCTGTAGCAAGGCCACCTGTGCCAGGCCTGCGCGGGCCTCGGGATGGGAAGGCGCGTGCTTCAGCGCATCGGCATAGGCCTTCTCGGCTTCCTCAGGCATGATTTCTTCCAGGCATCCGCTGGCATACAGGAGCAGCAGCGGCACATTGTCCGGCGAATGCTGGAGGGCCAGGCGAAGCGCTTCGAGGTTTGGGGCCATGCCTCAAATTCGGCGCGGCAAGCCCTGGCCTGCAAGGGATTTTAGGCAAAATCGAGGCGTGGGCGGCTGATGCCGCGCTCCTTGGCGTGAATCCACTCCCTCGTCCTTTATTTGGCGGGTGCTGTTGCGGGTGGCGGCACCTGATCGCGAATGGGCGGGCCATACCATTCATAACACATGAAATAGACGAGAACCCCCGTCACGGACACATACAGCCAGATGGGGGCCGTCCAGCGGGCGATGCTCTTGTGTTTCTCAAAGCGTTTCCGCAGGGCTGGGATCACCGTCATGATGATCATCGGCAGATTGACGATGGCCAGCAGCACGTGGGTG
>DASWXG010000041.1:0-4149 GCA_036405615.1 Prosthecobacter sp.
AGGACGAGTTCAAAGTGAAGCTTTAACCGCAGGCACATCCGGGGAGCATCGAAACTGATCCGATTGTGCCGAACCGGCAGAGATCGGGCGGAGTTGGCACAGGCAAAGCTAACCCGTTTGAATACACCCCCCGGAAACTGAAGCCCCAAGCACCTCATGGTGCAGGAAGTCCACGGCCCAGCGCGGGCGGGTGCTTCCTGCACCATGAAACTTCCAGCCTCAGCCCTCCTCGCCGCCGGCCTTTGTCTCGGGCCTTCCCATCTCCAGGGCCAGCTCACTTTCGATGCCAACACTGGCCTTGCGGAAGTGCAGAATGGCGGAGGAACATGGAACCAGAGCCTCACCAACTGGTGGAACGGCAGCAGCAATGTGGCCTGGGACAATTCCGGCAGCACGGTGGCTGCGTTTGGCAGCAGTTCCAGCAAGACCGGCGGGACCGTCACTGTCGAAGGCACCGTCAAGCTGGGAGGGATGCGTTTCAATCCCTTCAGCACCGCGACTGTGGCCGACCTGCCGGTGACCAGTGCCTACACCATCACCGGTGGCACCCTCCAGTTTGCGGATAACGCCATCATTGAGGCAGCCAACAACTCCTCCAGCGGCAGCGGCACCGTCCTTTTCATCAATCTCAACTCCACCCTTGTCGGCAACGGTCTGACCCTGCAACGCAGCGCAGATGAGCGCATCAACGCGTTCCAATACATGCGCTTCCAGGCTTCCAACCCGAACCTGACCGGCACGCTCAATGTCAACGCCAGGTCCTCCTCCAACGGCATGTTTCTCCTGCTGGCCTCCAGCAGCAACGTGAGCGCCATGGAGCGGCTGGTGGTGCAGTCCGGCAGCGTTCTTGCCACAGGAGGCACCGGCAATGTCTATGCCATGCCCATCAGCATTGCCGGCAACGGCCAGGGCAACGGCGCCATCCGTTTTGACGGCAACAACATCCGCTTCACGGCCCCTATCACGGCGACAGAAGATGCGGCGGTGATGACCAACCGTTCCATCACCAACATCTTCATCGACGGTCCCATTATGGACAGCGGCAGCACGGTGGCCGGCTTCCAGCGTTTCTCCAGCTCCGCCAACAGCGTCCTTACCCTGGGTGGCACCAGCACCTACCGGGGGGCCACCAGCATTGGCCGCGCGGGTTCGTCGGCAGGCGGCACCACCCTTCTCAATTTCGCCGCTGCTGGAGCGCCTGCGGCTGACATGCTCTACAACGCAGTTGCCATTCCCGGCGCGCTCAACATGGCCGGCGGTGTTTCCGGGAATGCGACGTTCGTTCTCCAGGGCAAAGATGAAACCCGCAACACCCAAAGGTTTGGAGATCTCGTGGTGGCCGGTACTCGGTCCAATCTGATCCTCACATCCGGAGCTGCAGGGTCCATGAACATCAGCGTGGGAAACATCAGCCGCACCAGCCCGGCCTCCATCACCTTCACCAGCGATGTCCCGGGAGCCATTTCCACCACTATGGCAGACGGCTTCCTCGGACCTTGGGCCGCCTTGGTCAACCGGACAGGCAACGGCAGCTGGGCCGGTGTCAGCGGCGGCAAGCTGACCTCCTTTCTCGGCAGCACTGCGCATGCCAGCGGCACGCCGCTCAGCAGCTATGGCTCTGCCGCCGATGTGCGGATTGACAGTTCATCCACAGGCACCATTTCGGGAGGCAGCGGCACGTTCCAGGTCAACACCGTGTCCATGACAGATTCTACGAGTCCACGGACTGTGGACATCGGCGCTGGCAATGTGCTCCGGCTCGGTGCCACGGGAGGCATCCAGATCACCCGGGGGGCGCAAAGCCTGGACATAGGGGTTCCGGGCAGCGCCGGTGCTCTGCGTTCAGGAACCGGCACGGGTCAGCTCTGGATTTCCAATCTCTCCGACCAGGCCGTGCTCACGGTCAACTCCGTCCTGGAAAACAACGGCAGCAGCGCCCTTTCGGTCTATTTTAACGGCACAGGAAAAACCGTGCTGACAGGGACCAACACCTACACCGGAGTGACTCAGATCGGTAGCGGCGTGATGGAGATCCGCCATGCATCGGCCCTTGGCACGGCAGCCGGCAACACCACTGTACTGGCCAACGGCACGCTCCGTCTGAGCGGCAGCATCAGCCTTGCGGAACCTTTGGTCATCAACGGCATGGGAGCCGGCAACAGCGGGGCCCTGATCAACACCTCAGGCAGCAACGAAATCACCGCCGCGGTCACTGTCAGCCAGCCAGCCCGCATCACCAGTGAAGCCGGAACACTGACGTTTAAAGCAGCTTCGGGCAGCACGGACATCATCGCAGCCAGTGCCACAGGCACGCCGACCATCTTCGGCGGCAACGGCGACATTCTCATCCAGGGCCGGCTGAATGCGGGCAGCAACACAGTCACCAAAGAGGGTGCGGGCACGCTCACCTTTGCCGGAGCCAATGTCTTCACCGGCGCGCTGCTGCCAACAGCCGGCACGGTGCATCTCGACTTTTCATCCGCAGCCTCTCCAGCGACCAACATTCTTTACAACGGCGTCGCAACCCCGGTCGCGCTTTCGTTGAACAGCAGCAACCTCCGGCTGACAGGCCAGACAGCCGCCACCAATGCACAGACCTTTGGTGCTCTGACGCTCACCAATCTGACCGGCATCCAGCTTAACTCGAACGGAGCCACCAACCTGACAGCAACCTTTGGCACCGTCACCCGCGCTTTCGGCGCCCTTCTGGCACTTGACATCTCCCCTGGCAGCAACCTCCTGCTGAACACAGGAACCAACAACACCTTGCTGACCGCCAACGGCCGTCCTTTCGCCTTCATCCGCGACAGTATTAATGGAGATGAATGGGCCGCTACAGGAACACTGGCCGGTGGCACGCGCCCGGTTGTCAAACTCTCGTCTCTATCCGGTGCTGCCGGTTACTCCCCCTCCACCCTCAATGGCCTAACCGGAAATGCAGACATTGCCGCAGGCGTGGGAACCACCACGCTCACCGCCAATGCCAGCGTGGACAGCCTGCGTTTCGCCCAGCCCCAAAACACGCTGATTGGGGAGTCCGCCTCCGGCACCACATTGACCGCAGGCGGCATCCTGGTCTCCAGCACCGTCGGAGCTCACACCTCCACCATCACCCTCGGCACCTTGCGAGCCACGCCCACCGCCACCTCCACCAATCCGGAGCTTAACATCATTCAAAACAACACCGCTGCGCCGCTGGTGATCAATGCGGCCATCAGCAATTCGCTCAATGCCTCCAATGCAGCGGCCACAGTGTCCGTCAACAAGGCCGGCCCCGGCTTGCTGGTTCTCAACGGTGCCCACACTTTTTCCGGCAACTTCCGCGTCTTCGAAGGGGCTGTGCAGTTCACCGGCGGCAGCCTGAACAGCGGCATGGAGTTCCTTCTTGGCTCTGGAGCCAGCAGCGGAAAAGTCATCCTGGGCGAAGGCAGCACCGCCTTCAGCCCAACCATTGATTATATCCAGACCGTGGGCACCGGCACTGAGAACCGTATTGTCGGCGGAGCCAGCACTCTTTCCAGGCTGGTGCTGACAGGCGCATCCAGCACCTTCAGCTCCGGCTTCCTGGGCGGTCCGGGAATGAATGAGAACAATCTGGAGCTGCGCTATGCCGCGCTCGACGGTCTGGTCACCTTGGGGGCCGCGAACACCTATGCCGGCCGCACCATTCTTTCCCGAGGTACCCTGCAGGTGGAAAAGCTGGCCAACATCGGCGAAGCCAGTTCGCTCGGCACCGGGAACTTTGATGGATCAGCCGCCACCATTGTCATGGGAGATGCCACCACCGGGGCTTGGAACTCTCACGCAACCGCCGTGCTGAAATATGTCGGTTCCACCGACTCGGTGACCAACCGTCCGTTGCTTCTCACCAATGCGGACCTCGCCACTGACATCGCATCCGTCAGCGCTGTGCTGGAAAACATGGGCACCGGCACACTCAAATTCACCGCGCCTTTCCAGGTGGGCGGCAGCAACCCGGTGGACCGCGTGCTGAAGCTCACGGGCACCAACACGGGTCTCAATGAAGTGGTGGGCATTGGCGACGTCAGCGCTGGCATTCTCACCCGTCTTGAGAAGGACGGGCCCGGAACCTGGGCACTGACCGGCAACAGCACCTTCAGCGGCGGTACCACCCTCACCCGCGGAACG
>DASWXG010000042.1:0-9046 GCA_036405615.1 Prosthecobacter sp.
CATCGTGGCCACATAAGCCATTCCGTTTCCAAACGGTCCCAGGATCCACATGTCCTCCCCCAAACGGATCACCACATCACCGGTCCCGTCCACATAGCCGCTCCAGCCATCACCCCGCACCGCCGCCAGCCCTTCTGCAAAGGAATTCACGCGCTTCCATTCAGGTTTCAGCAACAGCTCTCCGTTCAAGTTCAGAAAACCGGTCATGCCTTTCTGCCGCACCACAGCCAGTCCGTTTGGGGCAAAACTTTGAAGCTCCTCAAAAGGCCCTGCCACCATCTCACCCTTCCGGTCAATCATCCAGCTGGGGCCGTCAGCCTTCCGTTTCACCACCGCCCGCCCCTGAGAAAAGGAATCCGCCTCTGCATAGACAGGCTTCAATTCCACCTCACCCTTGCAGTTGAGAAAACCCCAAAGCCCATCGGTTGATTGATACGCAGCCACCCCTTCTTGAAACCCGCGCAGCCAGCGATGAACCGGCTCGCAGACCCACCGGCCGTTCACATCAATGACCCCAAACAAGCCCTGCTTCTGCACACTGGCCACACCGCATGAAAAGCCGGAAACCACTTCATATTCACAGCCGATCTGCACCTCGCCCGCACGGTTCAGAAAGCCCCATCGTGACCCTTTCCTGAAAGCCGCCAGCCCCTCAGAAAAAGCATCCACCTCCTCATACGTCAAAGGGATCACCACCTTATTCGCCTCGTTGATAAAACCATATCTACCATTCACACCCACCGCCGCCAGGCCTTCATGAAACACTTTGGCAAACTCATAGTCCGGCGGGATGACAAACTTCCCCTCCCTGTTGATGTATCCCATATGACGCGGCCCCCGGGCAGCCGGGAAAAGCGGGCCGCCCACCACCGCAGCATCCTTCCTGCAGCTCCCCAGAAACGCCACCAGCACCAGCAGGCCCGCCATCATTTGCCAAAGATGCACACGCTGTAACATGAGACTGTCTAGGGGCGGCTCATGGCCTCTTCAAGCTGTTCCGCATAATCCACCCAGCGATTATGCCAGGTAAAGGGCGGCAGACCATCCTTCACCTTCAGCCGGTCAAAACGCTCCTGAGAAAGAGGCTTTTCAAAATCAAACGGGCTCAAAATACCCAAGGGCTTTTTAAGAACATAGAAGCGGCTGACATTGTCACGCCATTGCCGGACCACCAACCATCGCTCATCGCTGCCTATCTGCACAATCTGCTCATCCAGCACATCCATCGAGTACCCGCCACGCCGAACCATAAGCGTGTATTGGCCATTCTTACCATAAACCCGCACATCGCCCTCCTTCCAGACAGGCATGCCCGTCCACCAATAGAACAGGAAAAGCAGCAGTACAGTGCCAGATAACTCCACTTCCTGCCCCCTCCGCCCACCAGAGGTCGCACCACAACATCATCATTCAAAGACATCGCGTGCAGATCATTCATAATCCATTTCCTGACACAAAGGCAGCGTAGCCAGCTGACTGGCATCGATCCACAAAATCCACGCCATCGCCCGTCTCCGGCTCCATCACCGATCATCGCTAAATATCACAATAAGCCTCTTGTTAGTTTTTTAAGTATCCGCCTCAGAATAAAAGCTGGCCCGGGCGGCAGCCCGAACCAGCTCGCTCGTTCTAATGTCCCTGCCGTTTAAAAGCGAAAACCCACCCAGGCGAGGAGGGAGTCCACATCCTCAAAGTTAGGCGAATCCTCACCTCGTTTGTACGTCACGCCGATGGACACAAGGCTGAGAGCCATGTCCACGTCTCCGTCGGCATTCTTGGGCAAATCCTTCAGCGGATAATAGATCGCGGAAAACTCGCTGTAGGTGTGGCCTTCGTCATTGCCGCTCAGATCGTAGCGCTGCGCCAGGCTTCCGGTTAGTACAAGACGCGGAGACAGCGCCAGTTCCGCCTCCACCTTCAGCACCGCCCGGGCCAGATCATCCCCGGCCGGTGCGATTCCCGCCCGGCGGCTATCATACTGCCCCAGTTCCACTCCCAGCAGCGGTGAAATGATGAAGTAGGGAAAGCCTCCCCTAGGATTCATCTTGGCAGCATTGATCCCCCAGGTGGGGATCACCGGAGTGTAGAACAGTTCTGCCATCAGCGCGCTGGTATCCCCCTGGCGGTCAGTTTCATACTTGGCATCCAAGATCAGATGATGGCTTGCCAGCCAGGACTCCGTCTGGCTCCCCACCCCATCCGTGTTGTAAAGAACGTTAGCCCCAAAACGGTAGGAGAGCGAGTTTGGGCTGGCCTTCTGGCTGGAAGAAACATGCGCCTCAAAAACCGCCAGCGGACTGATTCCCCAGTGTCCGGCCGCATCAAACCGTTCATCCGGTTTCCACTGCAACGCAGCGTCAATCAGAAACGAGCTGTCATCCTTGTCTCGCAGCCAGCTGAATTTCGCCGGGTTGGCACCGTCTTCCGGGCTTTCAAACCCCTTCCTCAACGAGAAGTCGCTGAACCACTTTTTCTCCTCCGTGACTGCATCAGGCTTGGGCGCCGCTGCAGGCGGTGCCACAGCCGCAAAAGGCACAGGAGCCGGCGCCACCTGGCCCTGCCCTCCTCCCGCCTGTTTCTGATACCATAGGGCAAAGTCTGCAGCGCTCAGGGAACGTGCTTTGTTATAGACCTCCACGGCCGAAGGTGCAGCAGCCTCCGCATTACCGCCCGCCGCCAGCCCGGCGAGCGCCGCCATCATCCAAAAAGTACACTTCTTCATGATCACATTTTGTCGATCAGCTGTTGCACGGTCTTGTCCGCCGACACATCCGAGGAGGAGAGTGCAGCAGCCCCATAAGTCGCCCGGAATGCATTTAGGCGCACTCGTACTGCATTGAGGCCAAACTGGTTCAGCCCGGCACCAAAGTTATTGGCATCCGGCAGTCCCAGCCGCATCGCCGTATAGGCCGCCACTTGGGTAGCCGTGAGGGAGCTTTGTGCAGCCACTGCATAAATCACTTCTTTCGCTTTCGCATCAGCCGAAGGCTGAGCGGTTACATGCGCTTGTTTCTTAGCCATATTAATAGGAATTAATCAGTTTATCCGGCACCTCAACCTTATCTATTCAAGGATCAAACCCATAACAGACTCACCTACAACTCACGTCAAATCGATATTAAAAATAAATAATCTACCTATTTTATAAAATTCAGCAAGCACAGGAAATTCCATGCTGCAGTGGTCAATAACTCCCTCGCCCCAGGGACTAAATGTTACATTGCCGTCTCAATCCGCCGCCTGCCGGATCATAGCATCTCTCGCCTCCAGGCTCAGAGAGCGCGTGAGGCGGAACTCTCCTCCCGCATCTTTTTTCCGGATCTCGTGGACCACATTGAAAGCCACGTCACACACCCTGAAAGCGACAGCGCCGTTTGCCAGTGCCTCGCACAGTTTGGGTGCCTTCTGCGATAGCGCTGCCAGATCTTCGGCAGGCCGCCTGTCAGCCAGCAACGGCAAGATCGTCTTCACCGCCTCCGGCCCGGCATCCCTCAGCAGATGCAGCAACGCCCCCCTGGCCTCCGGGTCTTCCGCTGCCGCCAGCCGTTCCAGCACCACCTGGGTAAACTCCGGTTCCAAAGGCCTGCCCAGAGTCCGGATCAAAGCCGCGTGGGCAGCAAGGGCTGGCGCGTCTGAACCCAGCGCAAGGTTTGCCAAGGCCGCAGATGCACTCGCCCGTACATCCGGCGCAGTACACGCTTTTGCCCACCTCTCAGCCATTTGCTCCACATCCTTGGCAGGCAATGGCTGGAGAGTCCGCAAGCCCGCTTCATCCAGAGCCCACACGCCCCCGGACTCAAAGGCCTGGAGAAGAATAACATTCTTTGCATACACCGCACACGCCGCCGCGCCCTGCCCCAGGTTTCCCTCAATTTTCGCCCCTTGCGGCCACGCTGAAGCCAGACCAAACACAGGCAGTGCAGCTCCCGTGGCCTTATCAAGCCTTCCCACAAAAACAAACGGCTCTTTGCCAACCGTCTTGAACAGGCTGTCCAAAGAGAACTGCGTCGGGCCAAAGGGCGATGAAAGCGCCACCCTGTCCTGGCTCTGCCACGGACCTTTCAGCGGCTCGCTGACCACAATCTCCCAGGATCCGCTGGCCGCTTGTTCCATCCTCACCACCGCCACCACCTCAGCCGTCTTCAACATCTCCTCCGCAGGCGGCACCGCAATCTCACCACCAGCAGCACCGATCTGCATCACCAGAAACAGAGCCAGGAAACAGACGCCCATGCGCAGCCGCTTCGCGAGAAACAAAATCCGACCTAACCATCCAACCGTGTAAAAATTTCGGAACCGGCTCATGACATGGAATGGGACAGCTGACACCCGTGTCCTCGAAAGGACGCAGCCGACAGCCAGGTTAGGTAACAATTGCGTTGCACGCCACCTCCTCATCCCTTCGCAAAATGAAGCGGCTGCTCCAGTCCTCAAACGTCAATCATGCCTCGCACGCATCCTTGGCCCGATGCGTTCCACCCCGCAGCCGCAGGCAGACCGGCAGAGAGTCGCCCGCTGCCCGGCAGTACGCGACACCTCCGGCCAAGAGTGATCTCACGCTCAGGCCCCAGGACTCTTCTCTGCGGTTCCAGGCCCCGCCGCAGCATCAGCGGGCACAGTCGCTGCAGCCTCAGGAACTGGAGCCGGGCTCTGCACTGGCTCCGGCGCAGCGGCCGCGGCTTCCCGCGGAACTGCAATTGTTCCAGGCGGCTGAACCACCGGTGCCGCGACCTCCACTCCCGGAGGCAAAGCCACCCCGGGCCTTGGGACCAAACCCGCAGGCAAAGGCCTGCCATTAGGCCCCAGTCCAGGCAGCTTTGCCGGAGCCACCGCAGGCATGGAGCGCGGAGGCATTGGCTTGGCGGCTGGATTCGTGCTGCCCGCCGGGGCTGCCACCGCCTTGGAAGAACCTTTCTTGGAGGAACATCCGCAACTGCCGCCGCTGGACGCCCCGCAGCCCCCGCTGCCACAGCCGCCTTTGGAACCGCAACCTCCTCCGCTGCCACAGCCGCCCGCATGGCTAGCAGCCTCCGCCACTACCGCTGCGCCTGCCCCCGTCTGCATCTTGTCCCACATGCCCACGCCGGCCAGAGCCGCCAACACCAGGTAAAAGGGCCCCACCGCCACGCCCAGCAGCCGCCGACCCACCGCCCCCACATCGGCCTCAGAGGGCGCCTGTTCACGTCCAGCCCCGGCAGGCACCGCCTGCCCCGCATCCAGAAACGCCAGCAGCACCACAAAACCCTCCACCAGAATGAATGTGGCCCAGCTGACAGACAGGCTGGAAAGACAGGCCCAGGCCACCAGCGCCAGCGCCCCTACCTTGATGAGTGTTGCAGAATTTTGAATCATAATTAGTTAATACTGTTTAAAAAATGCCAGCCATGCCCCCGCCGCCGTCAGAGCGATGGAGAGCACAAGCAGAATATAATTGTTCACGCTGATGCCCGGCTCCAGCACGCTGCGCGAAGGCTTTCCGGGATCGTAGTACACCGTCGTCACCGCCCCGGAAGGATACAGGCTCAAAGTTCCCGAAGACGCCCCGTAGGAATTCTGCCCCTGCATGTGATAGGCGATGTTGCCTCCCACATAGTCCCTGCCGTCCACCTGATAACGGTACTTCACCTTCGGCTGCCAGGCGGTGCCGTTGTCATGCTTGCGCACCTTCTTCATCTCGGATGACTCAATCACCCCTTCCGCTGAAGGCCAGGAACGCGAAGCCAGCCCGAAACGCAAATGCCACAGGCTGACACCCAGCAGCACCACCGCCACCCCAAAGGCTGCCATCCAGCCATAAACCTCATGAGGCACCATGATGTTAAACAGTTCCAGCATCAATCAGGCAAAAGGAAGCTGTTTGGATTTCTTCCCCCATCGTGCCTTCATGAACAGGATGAGCCAGACAAAAAGGGTACAGCCCAGGACAAATACCAGAACCGTCGTGATGACAAAGAAGGTTATAACTGGGTCAAGGCCTCTTATCACCGCGTCCACCGGCACGTTCTTCCCATTAAATTCAGAATGGAAAGCAAAGTATTGGCGCAGAGACAGGATGGTAAAGAGGACCACGCCCGCAAAACTGATCAACGCTGTCATTTTGAGCTTTTTCATAACTAGTCAGCGCAAGGCCGTGCGTCTTTTGAGTCAGTGGTGTCGGTATCACCGACGTTGATTGTCGTTGTCCAGGTGATTCCTTCGATGATCACAATGTCAAAAAGCTTGATTGTGAGCGTGACGGGAGCCTGCCATTGAATTGTCCAGGAATAGCTGCCGTCCGCATTGTCATTTTTTGTCTTGTTAATGATCGTCGGATCCCCGGTCGTTATTTCATAGCTGAGGACAAGAGCATCAATTCCGGAAATTCCGTGCATGGAGAAATTGGTGACCGATATGTCGGACCGGTCAAAGTTCACGTCGAGTTTGAACTCCGGTGCCAGATAGGAACTGGAATTGTCCGTCTTGGTAAAGGTTTGAGTGTAACCTGGACTTGATGGCGGAGGGCAGTCCTCCTGGCAAGGCGTCAGCGAGCAACCGCACTGGCAGCTTTCACACGTTTCAGAACATTCCCCCTTATAGGTGCAGTCGCATGCGCCTGTGCCGACTCCTGCACAGTCACACATCGGGTTGGAATAGCAGTCCATGCCATTGCACTCATTGTAGCTCATGCAGGCACAGCCCATGCCTGCATCCGGACAGATACAGGGTCCGCAGCTTCCGCTGCAATCCGTTGAAGTGGCGCAAGAGCAGCCGTTGCCCACATTGCTGCAGGAGCAAGGCTCCGGTGCATAGCAGGGGTACTCGCCGCACGTCGTGCCGGGCGAGCAACTGCAGGCACCAAACATGGTACCGTTGCACTGGCACATCTGCTGACAGGGGCTGGAGCAGGTGGGGTTGGTACCGCAACTGCAGGCAGAACCTCCGCAACTGCAGGACTGCTCACAAGCCACACCACTGCAGGAAGGACTGTTACCACAACTGCATGCGCTGCCGCCGCAGATGCAGCTCTGCGGCTCACAGGCCACACCGCCGCAGGCTGGATAACTGCCGCATCCGCAGGCAACCCCACCGCAGCTGCAAGCCTGAGCCGTACAAGCCGCACCACCGCAGCTGGGGCTGGTACCGCAGGCGCAAGCATCGCCACCGCAGGCACAGTTGGAAGGAGGCTCGCAGGTTCCCCCGCACTGCCCGGTCTGGGAGCAGCCGCAGGCAGTGCCGCCACAGGTGCACATCGTCTGGGAATAGCAGGTGCTGGCGCAATTGCCGGAGGAAGAGCAGCTGCAGGCATCGCCGCCACAGTAACAAGGATTGGGGTCTCCCCCGCCTCCTTCTCCACCCTCACCATCGCCACCGCCGCCGACACCGCCGCCTTCATAAGAGGCGCTGTAGGCAAAAGAGGTTCCATCCAGCGGACTCGTCTTGCTGTCCAAAATCTCACTGAGATTGTTCTGGCCGTCCTGGTCCCAGTCCGCATCCCACTCCGTGCCGTCGCCATCTGCACGCACGGGCACATTCTGGCGGGTGCGGCCGTTCATGCCGGAATCCTTCGCATGCGGATCCGTGCCGAAGCTGTATTCAAAACGGTTCAAAGACCAGTCCCTGTCCGGATCCTCCGCAGCATCGCGGTGGTCATGCGGATTCAGGCCGTGCGCCACCTCCCACACATTCGTCATGCCGTCCAGGTCCCAGTCATACAGCTTGGTGTAGCTGCCGTTCAGCGCCTGCCCGGCCGCATACTCTTCCGCATTGCTCTGTCCGTCGCCGTCCAGGTCCCCCGCATCATCCGCAGCCAGTTTGGGATTCAGCCCATACATCAGCTCAATGCCGTCCGGCACGCCGCCGCCGTCAGAATCCTGCAGATAAGTCTGCACAGCCTGGTAGTCGGAAACGCCGTCGCCATCTGTGTCCGTCTTCGTCGGGCTCAGCATCAGCCTCAGACCCGGGTAGAGAGAGGCGGCATTCAGTTCCTCCATGTCCGTCAGCAAGTCGCCGTCTGTGTCCGGCTTCAGAGGATCTGTCGGCGGGCTCACGAAAACCAGCTCATGGCTGTCAGAAAGGCCATCCCCATCCGTGTCGGCCAGCTTCGGGTTCGTGTGCGTTACGTTGACCTCGTCAGCGTCAGACAGCGAATCCAGGTCTGTATCCGGATCGGAAGGGTCCGTTTCCAGAAGATACTCCGTGCCATCCTGCAGGCCGTCAGAGTCAGTATCCACCAGCAGCGGGCTGCTGCCCCAGCGCACCTCCAGCCCGTCGGCCAGGCCATCGCCATCGGTGTCAGCCTTCGCGGGGTCCGTGCCCAATCCAGCCTCGCGGCTGTCAGAAAGGCCATCCTCGTCTGCATCCGGCCCCTGCGCAGGCGCGGCTGCGCCCGGTGTCCGGGCCGTTATGGGGGCCGGGGCAGCTTCGGTTCCCGGTCCCGGCTGCACACCATAATATTGCGCGTAGTCAGACACACCGTTTCCGTCTGTATCCGGCAGCAGGGCGCTGTAAACGCCTCCACTGGCCAGCTCGATGCCGTCCGTCAGCCCGTCATCATCCGAGTCTGCCTTGCGTACATCCGTTCCGGCCTCGGCCTCCGCTTCATTGCTCACCCCGTCGTTGTCCGCGTCCGCCTCAGGCCGGCTCAGCCCGGCCCAGTCTTCGTAGTCAGTCCAGCCATTGCCATCACTGTCCTTCTTCAGCGGATTCGTGTAAGTCACCAACAGTTCATCCCGGTCCGTGATCAAATCTCCATCCGTGTCCGGATTGAAGGGGTCTGTGCCGATGTAGGCCTCATACCAGTTCGGCAGCATGTCAAAATCACTATGGGCCATGTCCGGGCCGGCTGTAGGGGATGCATTTTCCCCTTCCCAAACGGGCGATGCCTTCCATTCCAAAGCGGAAGCCCCGCTTCCCGGAACATACCCAGCCCCCTGGGCCATGGGCAGCGAAGCGCTCCAATGCAGCAAGGCAACCGCTTGCGCCCAGGCCATCCAGCGCTGACGCCGAAACTTCCTGAGCCCTGGGAGAATGAAAGAAGCTTTGTTCATAAGAATGATGCAAACAGGGA
>DASWXG010000043.1:0-2475 GCA_036405615.1 Prosthecobacter sp.
CTCCCTTTCATCATGGGGGTCATGGCCGACCTTTCCGGCAAGCCGGTGGAGCCTCTTCCTGCCGTCAAGGACCGCAAGTTTCTTGAGATCGACATGGACAATTTCAATGACCGCATGAAGGCCATCAAACCTCGTGTGGCCTTCAGCGTGCCTAACGTCCTGTCCGAAGAAGAAGGCAGCAACCTGGCTGTGGACATCACCTTTGAGAGCATGGACGACTTCTCTCCTGAAGTCATCGCCCGCAAGGTGGAGCCGCTTCGCAAGCTGCTCGAAGCCCGCACCGAGCTCACCAACTTGCTGAGCTACATGGACGGCAAAACCCAGGCCGAAGACCTCATTGCCAAGCTGATCAGCGATGAAGCTTTCCGCAAGAGCATCACATCGGCTCCAAAACCGAAGGATGACGCCGCCCCTGCGGCCGAATAAGGCGCCCTGAAACCGCAACCCATTTCCTTCCCGCAATTCCATGTCTGCCCAGGCCCAAGCATCTGCCCAGCTTCAGGAAAACGTCGCCGAATCGAGCGAGTTCGACCGGCTGCTCGAAACCAGTTTTGCCGCCAAGACTGACGAGCGCCGCAGCGCTGTGAAATCCGCCGTCCAGGTGTTGATTGACAGCATCTCCCCCGGCTCCACGGCCCTTACGGATGACGCCATCACCTTCATCGAAGGTGCCATTGCCGAGATTGACAAGAAGCTCTCCAAGCAGCTGAACGTCATCATGCACCATGCCGAGTTCACGCGCCTGGAGGGTTCCTGGCGCGGTCTGGCCCATCTCGTGTTCAACACGGAGACGGACACAATGCTGAAGATCAAGGTGATGAACGTTTCCAAGAAGGAAGTTCACCGCACGCTGAAGAGCTACAAAGGTGCCATGTGGGACCAGAGCCCGCTCTTCAAGAAGATCTACGAAGAGGAGTTCGGCACCCCTGGCGGCGCACCTTTTGGCGCCCTCATCGGAGACTTCAACTTCGACCACTCCGCCCCGGATGTGGAGTGCTTGCGCGACCTTTCCAAGATTGCCGCCACAGCCCACTGCCCGTTCATTGCCGCCGCCAGCCCGAACCTCCTCAACATGGAGACCTGGCAGCAACTCGGCGACAAGCGTGATCTGGCCAAGATCTTCGACACCGTGGAGTATGCCGGCTGGAAGAGCCTGCGCGAGTCTGAAGACTCCCGTTTCATCGGTCTGGCCATGCCCCGCTTCCTGGCCCGTCTGCCTTACAGCACGAAGAACAATCCGGTGGATGCCTTCGCCTTCGAAGAAGAGGCCGACAGCTCTGACCACGGCAACTACGTCTGGTCCAATGCTGCCTATGCCATGGGCACCAACATCACCCGTGCTTTCAAAAAGAGCGGCTGGTGCGCCCAGATCCGCGGTGTGGAAAGCGGCGGCCTGGTGGAAAACCTGCCCGTGCACGCTTTCCCGACCGATGACGGCGGCGTGGACATGAAGTGCCCCACCGAAATCGCCATCACCGACCGTCGCGAGCACGAGCTGGCACGCCTGGGCATGATGCCGCTTTCCCACTGGAAGAACACGGACTATGCAGCCTTCATCGGTGCCCAGTCCCTGCAGAAGCCGGCGAAGTATGATGACAAGGACGCCACTGCCAATGCGAACCTGTCCGCCCGCCTGCCTTACCTTTTTGCCTGCTGCCGATTTGCACACTATCTGAAGTGCATCGTGCGCGACAAGATCGGCTCCTTCAAGGAGCGCGATGACATGCAGCTCTGGCTGAACAGCTGGATCATGCAGTATGTGACCGATTCCGGAGCCAGTGATGAAGCCAAGGCTGAGAAGCCGCTGTCCGCAGCGGAAGTTTCCGTCCAGGCGAATCCCGAAGACCCCGGTTACTACCGTGCGCAGTTCTCTCTGCGGCCCCATTTTCAGCTGGAAGGAGTTAACATCAGCCTCCGCCTTGTTTCCCGCCTGCCATCTGAACGCAAAAGCTAGTTCTGGTCTCTCAGCGACCCTACAACACCCTAACCAACAAAAGCCATGGCATTCGACACCTACCTTCAATTGGAGCCTATCAAAGGTGAGTCCACCGATGAGAAGCACAAAAACTGGATCGAGGTCTTCTCGTTCTCTCACGGCCTCAGCCAGCACGGCTCCGGCTCGATCAGCAGCGGTGCCACCCGCGTGGCTGGCAAAGTGGACGTGCAGGACTTCATCGTCACCAAGCGTCTGGATCTCAGCTCCCCGTACCTCAACAAGAACTGCTGCATGGGCAAGCACCTTGACAAGGCCGTGGTGGAGATCTGCAAAAGCACCGGCCAGAAGGAAGTCTTCATGAAGTACACCTTCGAGAACGTCGTGGTCAGCTCCATCAACATCGGTGGTGGCGTCGGCCAGGAGTTCCCGGTTGAAACCGTGTCCTTCTCCTTCGGCAAAGTGAAGTGGGAGTACAACCACATCGACAACAAGACCGGCGCCAAGGTGGCCAACATGACCGCCACCCACGACCTGGTGAA
>DASWXG010000044.1:0-4153 GCA_036405615.1 Prosthecobacter sp.
GCATCACCCAGACAGGCAACCAGTGGACGGTCACCAGTCTGGTGGACGGCGCTGACGGCACCACCTTCCGCTTCAATGGCGGTGCCGAACAAACCTCTCTGTCCTTTGCCGCCCCGCTCTCCCTGAAGGCCAACCTTGGCGCGGGCCATGATGAAATGGTGCTTGTCGACACCGACATCGCCAAGGCTGTGAGCATCAACATGGGCGACGGCAACGACACCCTGGATTTCACCGGCACCAAGTTCCAACTCACCGCCTCCGTCCTCATGGGCAACGGCGATGACTACTTCACCGCTGGAGACGGCCTGACCTTCAACAAAGGGCTGACGGTGGATCTCGGCAAAGGAGCCAACACCTTTGACATCAATACCTCCACGTTGCTGTCCAACGGCAACATCACCGCATCCGCCTCAGGCAGCGTTCTTGAGGAGCAAAACTTTCTGCTCCAGGCAGGCACAGGCACCATCAATGGCAGCCTGACATTGAAGACCACCACCGCCAGCAATACCAACTTCGAGATTGGAGGCTTGGTGACTGACAGCCTTGTGGTCACCAAAGCCATGACGCTGCAGTCCGCCGCCGGGACCGACAAGGTGACCTTGCGGGGCGACCTGGAAGTAGGCGGCTTGCTTTCATTGAAACTGGGTCATGGCAACAACAGGGTTGTTACGGCCGACCTGGACAACCTCACCTCGACCGGACTGACCTACACGGGCGGCACGGGCTCGGATGATTTCTTCATTGAAGCGTCGACAGTAACAGTAAAGGGCAACTTCACGTTCAGCGCTGGAGCTGGCAGCAATGTGCTGGAGGTGGCAACCACCGGCTACTTCGACGTGACCAAGTCTTTGAACTACACAGGAGGCAAAGATTACGATGAACTAACTCTGCGAGGGCCTGATGTTTTCGTGAGTGGCACCGTCAACATGGCGGCATCCCACGGCGATAATGTTATGGCGATGATCGCAGGCATCGTGGATGTCGGGGCTATCAAGTTTACCGCCGGCAACGGATATGACGATGTCGATATTGGTCACCCCGAAGGTTCTACCACAGGTGCGTATGTTGCTAGCAACGTGAACATTTCCACCGGAGCGGGCGCGGCAGAGGTATATTTCCGCAATGGCCAGATCGTTGGGAATGTCAGCGTGGCGACAAATGCAGGTTTAGCAGCCCAGGGAGTATCTTTCATCGATGATGTGATTCTGCTGGAGACAAACGTGGGTGGCAGCCTCATGGTTTCGATGACCGGCCAGGCGGACAGTGTAGTCGAAATCCGCAACGGCTTCTTCAATCGCAATGTGATCATCAACACAGGCAACGGGCACGATGTCGTGTACTTTGACACCGACACCGAAGTACCTACCAACGGAGAACCCGTTGAGTCTGAGGACTTTGTCGGTGTCAGCGAATTCTATGGGTACGTTCGTATCAACCTGGGTGCAGGAGATGACACCTTCTATACAGGGAACGACCCCTCCACGCCGAATGTCGGCAATACCTTCTTCAGTTACGTAGACGTCTATGGTGGAACCGGATTTGATGTCGCCGAATTCGCCGACAGCCGGCGCTACAACAATGGCTTCCAGCGTTATCAACCTTGGGTGTCCAGCATTGAAGACCTAACTTGATCCACACGGTTTTAGATCACCTAACCACTGATCTTCCACACTACCCGGCGTGAGATGCCTGCTTTAGCAGCGGCTCTCCGCCGGGTTCCTTTTTGAATCGAACGGGCCTACAAAAAGAGGCCTGCCTCCGTTGCGGGAAGCAGGCCTGTAAAACAGATGGTTGATCAAGCAGCCATCAGTCAGCCAGCGGAGCCGAGTCCTTGGCGGGCAGCTCGATCACTTCGGGGGAGGTCTTTTTGCCTTCCTTGCTCTCACCACCCAGGGCGATCAGCTTGCCTTTGCCGCCGCTGACGAGGCGGTGGAAATAACGGGGATGCTGCAGTTTCACCACCGGCACCCAGGCGTCGCCGCGCAGTTCCAGCAGAATGCCCGCAGCGCCGCTGGCGAAGAGGCGGTCTTCATGCTCCACGGCGGCAAAGCCGAAACCTCCCAGCTTGTTCTTGGGCAGAGAGGGGCCCTGGCTCCATTCACCCGTCGCGGTGTCCAGCACCGAGACCTCCGTGGTGATTTCCTCATGGCTGTCCATGCCGCCGATGGCGTACAGTTTGCTGCCCACGGCATGCACCGCCAGGGCGCGGCGTTCGAAAGGCTGCTTGTGGGTCTCCCAGGCGGCGTCCGGCTTGGAAAGATCCAGGGTCAGGTAGGTGTCATGCCAGTCGGTCTTGCGGCCGCCCAGCAGCGCCCAGCCGCCGATGACATACAGTTTGTTGCCCACCACGATGCTGTCGTGGCTGGAGCGGCGCTCCGGCAGTTTCGGCAGGGGATGCCATTTCTTGTCAGACTCGTTGTAAAGGGCGGCGGTTTCGCTGGACCACAGATCCTGCTTGTCCTCCTTGGCATTGCGGGCGGCCATGCCGCCGATGCGAAGCACGCCTTTGTCGGTGGCGATCAGGGACGCGCCCTGGGCAGGTTCGTCTTTCGGCAGGGCTTCCCAGGTCTTGAGACCGGACTGCCAGTGATACAGGTCACCATGCACATCGTCCTTGTTATAGCGGTGGCGTGTGCCGCTGTGACCGCCGTAGATGAATACGCTGCCGTCCTCCGTGGCTGCCGCACCGAAGCTGGCCACAGGCAGCGGGAGGTCTGGCGGGGCCTCGGCTGAAGCGGCGGATGCGAGGGCGAGAAAAAGAGGAAGGAGACGTTTCATGATTGAGGGGGTGGTGGACGATGATGCCTGCCTGCTGGCGGCATGATGCTGGCAGTTTGCTCTAAGCTGTCGCTCAGGTGACATTGCAGGAGATTCGGCTCCCGGCAGCTTTTGGGCCGCCTGGACAAGACCGTCCTGACACTAAACGGGGATTGCCCTCCGCTTTTCAGCCGCCACCCCGTTTCCTTGTGTTTTTGCCTTTTGCATGCCGGGCCGCTTTCCTTTATGACTCAAGGCCTTCCCTGCCCCAGCTTCCATGCGGTATCGCCTGTATGAACATCCCGCCTTTCCCGGGCTGCTCTCCAAAGAAGACCTGTTTCTTCTGGTGGAGCGCGGCTCGCTGGCGCGTGGAGATCTTTGTACGGATACCCATACCGGCCGGGACCACACCGTAGGAGCCATCATCGGCGGCATGCGTGCGCCTAACTCCCGCTCCGCCCCCCGGGTGGATCGACCGCTCTACCGGGAGTTTCGCGCGGATGCCCAGGAGGAAGCTCCTCCCCAAATCCCCCGGCGAGGTATTCCCGCCACGGACCTGGAGGGCGACGAAGAGGATGACGATCACGAACTCAAGGCAACGCCTCCGCAGCCCGCTTCACGCCAGCGCAGCTTCCCCGGCCCCGGCCGGGTCACCTCCTCCGCCGCGCTGGATAATCCCAAGCATGCTGCGGGCGTGCCCGACGGCGAGTCCGAGGAGGAAGACGCAGACACGGAGCCGGACGAAACAGACGACGCTGTGAGCGAAGACGGCACCGAGGCCGACCCGGTGGAGAAAAACGCTGAGGCCGGAGAAACGGTGCTCTTCCAGGCACACCCCTCCTGGCTCGGCTCCGGCAAGCTGCTGTTTCTTATCTTTTTGCTGCTGGCCACCACAGGCATGCTCATCCCCATCGAGCCGGAGTTTGCCCTGGTGACCCTGCTGCTCTCGATCGGCCTGTTCATCCTGGCCTCCATCGGCCGGCTCACCCGCGACTACGTGGTCACAGACGAACGAGTGGAAGTCGTCTGGGGGCTCATCGGTCGCAGTTCCAAGGAGGTGCGCATCTGCGACATCCGCAGCATGGACGTCCACGAGCGCGGGCTGAAAGGTATGCTGGGCCTGGGCACGGTGGATTTTTCGTCGGCAGCCAATTCGGGCATCGAGGTGCAATTCCGCGACATTCGACGCGCCCACGAGGTCAAGGAACTGGTCCGCGAACTGCAGCGCGAATCACTGCGGCGCGACTATTGAGCCATTGAACACTGTGACAGAGTGGTGACACTCCGACATTTGTTGTTGCTTCCCTTCCTGGAACACACGATAGGCACGTCCGTCTGAGTGCTTTTCTTCGATTCGGTCACCATGGCTCTCACGTGACCTTCTTGCCGGTGAAAC
>DASWXG010000045.1:0-3148 GCA_036405615.1 Prosthecobacter sp.
CCATCCAGGCTTTCTCTCCCCGGCTGCGCTGCCTTCCCACCCTGCCTTGCGACTGGATCAATCCGCACTTGTACAAACCGCAGCCGTTTGAACAACGCAGCACGGACATCGTCATGGTGGCCAACTGGGGCGAATTCAAAAGGCACTGGGACCTTTTCCGTGCCCTGGCCCGGATGCCCGCAGACCTGAAGGTGGTGCTCATCGGCCAGCGCGAACCGGGGCGCAGCCAGGAGACCATCCGGGCTCTGGCGAAAGCCTGCGGCGTGCCGCAAAAGCTGGAGATTCACGAATCCATCCCCATTCACGAGGTGGCCGCCCACCAGAGCCGGGCCAAAGTTTCCGTCATCATGAGCCGGCGCGAAGGCTGCTGCGTGGCAGCGGTGGAGTCCCTGTTCGCAGGCTGCGCACTCGCCATGCGGGAGGATGCCCACGTTGGCCCCCTGGCCTACATCGGGCCAGACACTGGTCGGCGGCTCCGTCCGGCGCACATGGCGGAGGATCTGATGGCGCTGCTGGCAGAGGCCAAAAATCTGGACCCTCACCGCTGGGCCACCGGGCATCTGGCCTGCCACATTTCACGGCAGAGGGTCAATGCGTTCCTCAAAGAGGAGACGCTGAAAGCAGGCCGCCCCTGGACGCGCGACATCATCCAGCCGCAGTGGCGTCCCCACCCCACTTATGCCGACACTGGGGAACGCGAATCGCTCCGCCCAGCCTTCAATGAGTTGCGCAGCCGTTTCCCAAGCCTCTTTCCAGAGGACTTTTTAGAGGAAAGCTGGCGTTAATACACCCGGCGCAAGGGTTGCACTTGCACTTTAGGAAGACTTTGGGCACAGATGCAGCCTGGTCGCGACCAGCCCCTGCCCGATGGAATATCGCACGGCTCTCTTTTTCCTTTTCCTCTATTACATCCGTCCTCAGGACTGGATTCCTTCCATCGCAGGTTTCAACATCGTCCGCCCCATGATCCTCATCTGGGTGGCGAGCCTCTTCGCGGCCCGTGACAGGCCGGTGGTTTCCGGTGCCCTGAAAACCCCGCACGACTGGGCTTTGCTGGCCTACTTCGGCTACATCGCGTGGAATGCGCCGGAAGGGAGCGGTGCCACCATGGGCCTGCTGCCCTACCTGGTATTCTACGCTTTCACCGTCAGGTCGCTCAGCAGTTGGGAGCGTGTGCAAGGTTACCTCAAGTTTTGGAACTTGATGCTGCTCTGCGTGGCAGGCATGGCGATCAGCAGCCTTTATGGTTTCGACCCCACAGGCGCAGGCGACATCACCGCAGCGCTCCAGGGCCGTCTGAGCCTGGGAACCTGGCTGCACAACAACCCGAACGCCCTGGCCCACTCCGTAGTAGTCGCCATCCCGCTCAGCTACATCCTGTATTTCTGGAGCAAAGGCGCGGGCAACCGGCTGTTCCTCTTCCCCGCCTTTGCCGCCCTGGCTGGCTATTGTGTCTATGAGACCAAATCCAAGGGAGCCTTCCTGGTGGGCGGGATCCTGGTGGTGCTCCTGTTTGTGATCGGCCGGCCGAGATTCGTCCAGGTGCTCGCTCTCGCCATGGCCGCCACGGTCGGTATCTCAGCCCTGAGCTTCCTGCCGCGAATGGAGAAAATGAACGACCTGGGCTCTGACGAAGGGGTGCAGGGCCGTTTGATGGTCTGGGAAATGGCCCGCCGTGTGACTCACAACAAACCCGGAGGCGAGGGCTGGAAGCAATTCCACGGCATGATCACCTGGAAAGGCGAAGTCGAAGCTAAGGCCACTCACTCCAGCTATGTGCAGGTGGGGGGAGACCTGGGCATCAATGGCCTTTTCCTCTACCTGTTCCCTCTGTGGCTGAGCATGCGCTCCCTGCTGTCCGGCGCCAAACGCATGCAGGAAGACCCGGAAAAGGAACGATGTCGGCGGGCGGTCATGCTGCTGCTGATCGCCTATGCGATTTCCGGTTGGATGATCAATCGCGAATACCACACCGAGTACTTCCTTCTGGTCGCCGTGGCTGCGGCCATCCACCGGCTGAACCTGGCGGACGAACTGGAGCCTGCGGCAGCGGAGGACCCTGAAAACGACGCTGAACCAGCCCCGCTTCCCGCCCTCAGCGGGCAGCCTGCACTGGCCCTGGCAGCTGGGGCAGATACCGCTGAACGCCCTTACCAGCCGCGGACCATGACGTTCATCTATGAAACGGGCAAACAGCTTTGGAACCGAATCACGGTGGTAGATGTCGGTGTCGGTATTGCCATGACCTGGGCCGTCCTCTTCACGTGGGACTACGTGCTCGAAAAACTCTGATCTTGAGCGGCATTGCTTCTCTTGCCGTAAGCTCGCAGACCGACGCCCATAAAATCCCCATGCCCCTCTCCCCGTGGGAGAAGGGCAGCCCGGAGCGGATCAACCCCGTTTGGTTTTCGGTCTCCCGGTTATGAAGCGGCAAGTTCCGTGAGGAGCGCCTGGTTCAGGCGGATGCCTGCCTCAAAGTTGGCGATGGGGAAGTTTTCGTTCGGCGCATGGGCCTGGCAATCAGGCAGTGCCAGCCCCAAAAGCAGCGTATCTGCCTGCAGGACATCCTTGAAAGCCTGGACAATGGGGATGCTGCCGCCTTCGCGGATCAAGGCCACCTGCCCGCCGAAGGTTTTCGTCAGCGCACGCTGCGCCGCCTGTCCCAGGGAGCTATGGGGATCCATCAAATAGGCCTGGCCGGTGTGGCCACGAATGATTTCCAGACGCACACCCGGCGGCACATGAGCCTGCAGGTGGGCCGTCGCCAGATCCAGAATCTGCTCTGGGTCCTGGTCCGGCACCAGCCGGAAGGACAGCTTCACGAAAGCCTCGCGGGCGATGACGGTCTTGGAACCCTCTCCCTGATAACCGCCGCCAATGCCGTTGATCTCGGCTGTCGGGCGGGCCCAGCGGCGTTCACGCTCCGTGTATCCAGGCTCACCAAAAAGAGTCGGCGATCCTGTGAGCATCAGGGTCTCGGCATCGCCATCACCGAGGGCGGCCCAGGCTTTGCGCTCCCAGTCGGCGAGAGGTTTGACAGCATCATAGAAGCCCGGGATCCGGACCCGGCCCTCAGCATCGTGCAGAGTTGCGGCAAGACGCGCCGCCATAGTGACGGGATTGGCTACCGCACCACCGAAGATGCCCG
>DASWXG010000046.1:0-16467 GCA_036405615.1 Prosthecobacter sp.
CGGAGCACGAGAAGGCATCCTTGTAAAAGACGCAGCCTCACTTCAGAAGCTCGAAAGAGTGACGACCTTGCTTGTGGACAAGACAGGCACCCTGACCGAGGGCCGGCCAGAGTTTATCGAAGTGGTCCCCTTCGGGATGCATTCCAGCTCGGAACTGCTTCAGTTTGCAGCAGCGCTTGAACAATCCAGCGAACATCCGCTGGCCTCCGCAGTGGTCAGAGGTGCAAAAAGCGCAGGACATATACTGCCGCCCGTCACCGATTTTGTTTCGACTACCGGTGGTGGTGTCGCTGGCAGAATCGGTGACCTTCATATGATGATCGGAAAGGCAAAGTACCTGCAAGAAAACGGTGTGCACCATCTTGAAGAACTGGAATCAGGTGCAGCTTCCCGCCAGGAAAATGGGCAGACAGCCCTGTTTATGGCGATTGATCTCAAGCCTGCCGGCCTGCTGGTGGTCGCCGACCAGATTAAGAGCACAACTTCTGAGGCTCTCGATCAGCTGCATGAGCTTGGAGTAAACGTCATCATGCTCACAGGCGATCACTCCAAAACAGCGAGCGCCGTTGCAAATGAGCTTGGAATTGCGGTCTATAAAGCAGAGGTGAGTCCGGCCGAAAAGATTGCGGAAGTGCGCCGTCTTCACCACGACAAGCAAGTCGTCGCCATGGCTGGAGACGGCATCAATGACGCTCCGGCCCTTGCAGCCGCGGATGTCGGGATCGCGATGGGTACTGGAACCGATATCGCGATGAAAAGCGCCGGACTGACCCTCGTCAAAGGCGATCTTCGGGCAATTGCGAGGGCCATCAAGCTGAGCCGGGCGACGCTGCGCAATATTCGGCAGAATCTCATGTTCGCCTTCCTCTATAACGCCCTGGGAATACCGGTCGCAGCGGGCCTGCTTTACCCATTCTTTGGGATTCTCCTCAGTCCTGTGGTGGCAGGTGCTGCGATGAGTCTCAGCTCTGTATCGGTGATCGCTAACGCCCTCCGTCTTGGCAGAAGTCGCCTCTGATTGCTGATGAAATGACCGTTCCTAATCTCATCCCAGAAGTCTCATGTTCTTCCGATTATTTGTGATTCCTATTTCCCTGGCTGCCGTGGGCTGCACTGCCACCAAGAGCTATGACGACGTTGAGGAGACCATCCAGGGCCGTACTGGGAAAACCGTTTACCTTCCTGGGCGGCAGCTTGAGCAAACCGATGTGCACGCAACTGTAAATGCCATGCTAAGGCGCCCGCTCACCGCAGAATCAGCGGCACAGATTGCTCTTCTCAATAGCAGGCGCGTCAGGGCAACGCTTGAGGAGCTGAGACTTTCACAGGCGGATCTCCTTGAGGCTAGTATTCCATCAAACCCATCGCTTGCCTCAAGCGTCCGCTGGCCTAATGAGGGAAGCGGAAGAAACACTGAATTTGGGCTCACCGCCGACATCCTGAACCTCCTGCTGCTCCCATTGCGGAGAAGCCTCGCTCTACGGGAATATGAGGCCGCGAAGAAACGTGTCAGCCATGAGCTGCTGGATGTCGTGTTTGAAACCAAGGAAGCATTTTACGAACTGCAAGCCGAGCTTCAGATCCTGAAGCGAATCCAGACCACAGCCCAAGTCAATGAAGTGAGCAGCGAGATCGCAAAGAGGCTTCGTGAGGCAGGCAATATCACCGCCCTCGAAATGCTCCAGGAGCAAACCAGCGCCCTTCAATCCGGTGTCGACATAAGCAGGTCGAAAGGCGGCGCCGCAATTGCCAAAGAAAAAGTGAACCGTCTTCTTGGTCTCACTACCGGGCAAGGACGGATGTGGAATCCCGCCGAGCAGTTTCCCACCATGCCGCGCAGTGACCCAAGGCTAGATTCAGCCGAATCGGCAGCAGTTGAAAACCGGCAGGATCTCGCAGCCCAGGCCGAGACGCTGGCAGCGATACAGCAGGGCTTTGGCCTGACAACCAAGATGCGCTATCTGACCGCTTTAAACCTCGGAATTGATCATGAACGTGAAGTCGATGGAGGAAGGCTCACCGGTCCCTCGCTTGATATCGAGCTACCGATTTTTAATTTTGGACAGGCACGGGTGTTGAAGGCTAAAGCCGAGGTTGCCAGGGCCGTCGCCACCTATGAGGCCCTCGATCTCGAAGTGCGGAGCGATGTGCGCCGCGCTTGGCAACAGTTGAACGTTGCAAGACAATTGTACCAGCAGATCACCTCAACTCTGCTTCCTCAGCGGCAGAAGATTCTCGGCGAGACCCTGCTCCAGTATAACGCGATGCAGGTCTCCAATTTCGTCCTCCTCCAGGCAAAAACATTGGAACTTGAGGCACAGCGGGCAGCCGTCGAATCGCTTCGCGACTACTGGATAGCCCGCGCCGAACTAGAGAAAGCGGCAGGCGGCAGCTTTGCCTCTTCCAGACGCAGCTCCAAGTCGCCCGCAGAGGTTTCCTCTGCTCACTCTCACTAACCCTCAATCATTTTCAGTATGGAAGCTGATTCAAGAATCTCCCGGCGAAGCGTTGTCTCAAGTGCGGCCGCCGCCCTCGGTGCTGGCATATTCCTGCGCGGACGGGCTCGCGCACAAGCCCCCCATGCCGGGCATAAAGTGCCAACGGCTCAAGTCGGAGGCGATCCACATGCAGGGCATAAAATGCCTGCGGCACCAGGTGGAGGCGCCCCTCATGCAGGCCATGACATGAGCAAAATGGGCAAAACACCAGAAACTAAGCCGTCTCTGCCTGCCGGAAGCGCAGCGGTCAGCACAGGCAAGACGGAAGGATTTGCGCCTGACGGCATTCGCTACAAGCCGGTCATCACCCCGAACGGAAAGACCTTGCCCTGGAAGATGGTGAATGGAGCGAAGGTCTTCCACCTCATTGCTGAACCGGTCATGCATGAGTTCATCCCTGCTCTAGAAGGTCACGGTAGCCTCGTCGCAGAATGCTGGGGATACAACGGCCGTATTCATGGTCCAACCCTTGAAGCGGTTGAGGGAGATCTTGTGCGAATCTACGTCACCAACCGGCTTCCGGCCTCCACAACGGTTCATTGGCATGGGTTCATCCTTCCAAGCGGAATGGACGGGGTGGGAGGCTTAAACCAGAAGGCGATTCAGCCGGGCGAGACTTTCAAATACGAGTTCCCGCTCGTCCAGCATGGCACCTTCATGTACCATAGCCATCATGATGAGATGACCCAGATGCAGCTCGGAATGATGGGGCTGTTCGTTGTTCATCCGAAAGAGCCGGAGAAAAACCCGCCTGATCGTGACTACGCGATAATGCTCAACGAGTGGGAAATCGAGGTCGGGGCCATGCGTCCCGACCCCAATGAAATGACCGACTTCAATATTTTCACCATGAACGGCCGGGCGTTTCCCGGAACTACACCAATGCTGGCAAACAGTGGAGAGCGAGTAAGAATCCGCATCGGCAACCTCAGCTCGATGAGCCACCATTCGATTCACCTGCACGGCCACCATTTTTTGATAACCGAGACCGATGGCGGAGTCATTCCAGAGTCTGCACGCT
The DNA here is from genome assembly GCA_036405615.1 of Prosthecobacter sp. Taxonomy (GTDB): domain Bacteria; phylum Verrucomicrobiota; class Verrucomicrobiia; order Verrucomicrobiales; family Verrucomicrobiaceae; genus Prosthecobacter. The sequence goes on from DASWXG010000046.1 coordinate 3,520, forward strand.
GGCCTGAAACAACCGTTATTGTTCCCACAGGAAGCACCCGGACGATCGAAGTGGGACCAGTCTATCCGGGCGACTGGGCGATGCATTGCCATATGCTTCATCACGTGATGAACCAGATGGGACACGAGTTTGGCAACCTCATCGGCATGGACGAAGAAGGCCTCAATAAGCGCATACGGAGTCTCATCCCTGGCTACATGGTGATGGGGACAACAGGTATGGGAGAAATGGGGGATATGGGCATGAAAACCCCGGCAAATTCCGCGCCGATGATAGGAGGTCCAGGCCAGTATGACTACATCACCATGGGAGGCATGTTCACCATTCTCAAGGTGCGGGACTCACTGCCCGCAGACGGCGCCGATCCCGGTTGGTTCAAGGATCCCCCCGGCAAACTCGCGCAACTGGCCACGACCGAGGAAATAAGTCGGGACGGAATTGATCCTAACGAGCCAACAGGCACAACCCGCCAGACCAGATCTTCCGATGCAGGCAAAGTGAAGACAGGCGGATCACACGTCCATTAAAGCGCCACCACCATTTATTCCTATAGCAGATGAGATTCGTCACTCTGATCGCATGTCTAGCCCCCTCCTTTCTTGATGCCCAGGTGCAGGTGGAGGCACTTCCTGAGCCTGGTATCCAGCCGCAGGTGGTGATGGCACCTGGAGGCCTCGTGCATGTCGTGTATCTTAAAGGCGACCCGAAAGGCTGCGACATCCGTCATTCCTCCCGGAATGTGTCAGGCGGGGCCTGGTCGACACCGGTAACTGTCAACAGCGCGTCACGGTCGGCCATCGCAGCCGGAACAATTCGGGGTGCTCAGATTGCTCTTGGCAAGGATGGGTGCCTGCAGGTTGTCTGGAACGGCAGCACCATCGCTGAAGCGACTAAAAGAGGCAAGGCACCTTTGTTCCATGCACGCCTCGTCCCAGGAGCAAGGGAGTTTACCCAGCAGCAAGATCTTCTGGGCGAAACTACTGCCCTTGATGGCGGGGCTTCCATCACGGCCAATGAAAACGGGCATGTGGCTGTCGTCTGGCACGCGTCACCTGCAGGCACCTCAGGAGAGCAAGATCGACTGGTCTGGGTGCGGTATTCAGCGGACAACGGAGGCAGCTTTTCCCCAGCCGAGCCGCTCAACAAAGTCCAGGCGGGCGTTTGTGCGTGCTGTTCCCTTCGGGCGCACCTAGACAGCGATGACAACCTGACCGTGATTTATCGGGCAGCTCCTTCCCCTGAGGAGCGTGGAATGCATCTGATTACCAGCAAGTCCGGCCGCAGCACCCTGCGAAAACTCGATGACTGGAAAGTCCGCATGTGTCCGATGAGCAGCGCCAGCCTCCTTCCCGAGGCTGCTGGGGTTCGTGGTGCATGGGAAAACCAAGGCAAGATCACTACTGCTCTGATCAACCAACAATCTCCCCATTTTGTGACACTTGAGGCGCGGGATGCCAAGCACCCCGTACTCTCACAGAACCACCGAGGTCAGATCCTCATTTCCTGCGTGATCGGCTCAGGCTGGTCAAAAGCTGGGAGACTCCATTGGGAACTGCTGGAGGGGAATGGAACCAAAGTTGGCGTCGGCGATGGCGAAAAACTTCCCGTCTGGAGCTATGCGGCCGCCTATGCCCGTCCCGATGGCACCTTTGTGATCCTCAAATAAGGGGCCCATGTGCCCTGACTCCCTTTCCCTCACTCTTCCAAAGTGAAGAAATTTGGGATGTCTCGCTGCGTAAAGAGCATCAAAACAAATCCGAACATTTTGAGGGATTTGGCCAGCGACGGAGTTGCACCACTACAGCGATCAATTCCTTCAATGAATTCCTCCCGGATCAAAGCCCTCATCACCGCCCTATTATGGATAGCGGCGACCGCAGGTGCCAGGTCATTTGCAGGAAGCGAAAGCGGCTTCCATGGTAAGGTCCTCGCCCATTGTGATCAAGGCTGCTGTGTGGACGGCCAATGTGCGTGCAGCATGGGTTCTAAGACTGCGCCAGGCGTTCCCAGTCCCGCTTTGCCTCCTGCGGGCCAGCAAACCTCCAAACTTATGCTGTCGGCCACGCAGGTGGTCCCCCAAGATCGCCCTCCTCCGGTATGGAGCCTCATCTCCCGTGCCGTCATCAAGCCAGGCGCTGCACGTCCTTTTCAGTCGCCCGCGTTGACGCTGAATTGCGCCCTCCTCCTCTGAAAAATCGGACTCTGCAGGTGAATTATGCCCGCATCGCCCGGGCAATGTGCCCAGATGTTACGAACCTTTTTCGATGAGAGTCCATGAAACGCATTTCTTTCTTCAGCATCCAGATTCTGGCCCTTGCTAGTGTCCGTTTGGTGGCCGTCGCCGCAGCCGACTCCCCAACAACCGCCAGTTCCGCTTTAATCGGCCGACTTATGCAGGAGGCGGTGGCAACTCATCCCTCCATGGAGGCCGCGAGAGCACGCACTGACGCCGCAAAAGCGACCCTTGGCACAATCCGCCTGTGGCAAGACCCGCAACTCGGGCTCGGGACGCTTTTTGCCAGCCAAATGAATCGCCAAGGCAACGGCGACATTACGGTAAGCCTTGACCAGACACTCCCCCGACCCAAGCTCTATCAGGCAGAGAAACGGCGTGCAGCAGCAGATGAGCTTGCTCAGAAGGCGTCGCGCCAGCAAACTGCCAACGAACTCAGTCTGATGGTAGCTCAGGCCGTTCTCGAACTCGCGCTAGCAGATGAAGTGGTTCGTCTTCAAGGCGAGAACGTCCGCTGGCTGCAAACCATCGTCAAAACCGCCGAAGAGCGCTCCAAAAGCCCAGACGCCACCGCCACGGAAACCCTGCGACTGGAAAGTGAGCTGGCAGTGCAACAGCAAACACTCGCCAGCGCGGAACGCCAGCGGAGCCAGTATGCGGCCTCATTGAATCTGCTGCTGGGACGGCCCATCGACCGTTCCTGGCCTGCTCTGGCCCTTCCCGCGCAACCCTTGCCCACCTCCACCTTCACTGCGCTTAAGGTAAGGCTGGAGCGCCAAAATCCCAAACTTGCCGCCCTGCGCCACCAAGTGGAAGGAGCCCAGGCCGATGCGGACGCCGCACGGGAAAAGCGCAAACCGGCCTTCACTGTGGGCGTGCAGATCAATGCTTACTCCGGCGGCAACAGCGAGGACACAATGGGGATGCTGACTGTGGGCATGAATCTTCCATGGTTCAATCGCTCCGCATACAAGGCCGACATCGTCAGGGCCGAAAAACAGAGGGATGCTGCTTCGAGTGATCTCGCAGCCGAACAGCGTCTCCTGCTGACCCAAGCAACCAAGTTATTGAGCGAAGCAGAGACAAACCGGCGCGTGGTGGAGGCGTACGGTAAAGACGTATTGCCGAAGACAGAAAAGACTGTGGAGACGATCCAAAATGCCTGGATCTCCTCCAAGGCGACTCTGCTCGAAGTTCTCGAAGCACGCAGAACCCTTCTTCAGGCCCGCCAGGAACAAAAACGCTCTCTAGCCGCCCAGCATGTTGCCGCTCAGATGCTGGCTTCGCTCAGCGGCAGCCCGATTGAATCCCCCGCCCACTGAGACAATGAAAAAGCTCGTCACTGTCCTGTTCGTCCTCGGAGCCTTCGCCGGCGGCTGGTTTCTTCACGGTCAACTACGTGGAGGTGCCACGCCTCCTGCTTCCGTATCCTCAGAACGCAAAGTGCTCTTTTACCAAAGCGCCATGCATCCATGGATCAAAAGCGACAAGCCAGGGCGTTGCACCATCTGTGGCATGGAACTGACACCTGTATACGAAGGTGACAAGGGCTTCGACGCTGCCGGTGGTGACGTCGTCCCGCTGACGCAAAATCAGATCCAGGTGCTGCAGGTGCAGACAGTGGCAGCCAAAAAGCAGCCCCTGATCAAAACGCTGAGGGTGTCAGGCGTCATCAATGATGACCAGCGGCGTCATCGCATCTTAAGCGCCTATGTGGATGGCCGTGTCGACAGGCTCTTTGCCAATCATCACGGTGTTGAAGTGGTGTCAGGAGAACCGCTGGCCTTGCTTTACAGCCCCACCCTGTTGCAGGCGGAGCGTGAATATCGCCAGCTCAGCGGTGAGCTGAGAAAGAGCACTGCACTGCGCTTGCGGCAGATGGGTCTTACCGAGGACCAGATCAAGGCGCTGGATCAAAAGCCTGTGGAAGCGCTGACCTCAGAGATTCTTGCGCCGCTCACCGGCACCGTAGTGGAGCACGAAGTCTATGAGGGCCAGTATGTGAACATGGGGCAGAAGCTGTTCGCCATTGCTGATTTCAGCGTGATGTGGTTTCTGTTCAATGCCTACGAGCAGGACATGCCCTGGATCAAGGTTGGGCAGACGGTCGAAGTGACAACGCCATCCGTGCCGGGGAAAACTTTCACGGGCGAGATCACCTTCATCGACCCAAACTTTGATGAGGCCACGCGTTCCACCCAGGTTCGTGTTGAGCTGGAGAATCCAATGGTCGAAGGCCGTCGTCAGCTGCTGCATCGTTTGTACGCTGATGGGGCTGTGAAGGTGGAAACACCGGAGGTGCTTGCCGTGCCAAAGTCTGCTGTTATGCAGACCGGGCCGGAAGCGTTGGTCTATGTTGACCAGGACGGTGGTGCCTATGCCCGCAGTGTGGTCAACCTTGGAATGCGTGGCGATGTGCTGGTGGAGGTCCTCGCTGGCATCAAGGCAGGTGACAAGGTGGTGACAAACGGCAACCTGCTCATCGACGGTCAGGCTGAAATGAACCGTTCGTTTGCCTCGCCCACCGTGGCCATGCCTCTTGCGGATCTCACGGATATTCAAACCAAGGCCATCAGTGATTTTGTGACGGTGGCCGATGCGATGGCCGCCGCGCTTTCGTCCGACAACCTCGACGACTTTAAAAAGGCCAGCGAGCCGGTGATGAAGCAGACAGCCGCACTACTGGCATCTTTGATCTCAAAGACTGACCTGAAAGCCCAGCTCGATGCACTCGACAAAGCCAGCCATTTCCACGACCTCGGAGACATCAAAAAGGCCCGCGTTGCATTTCATGGCTTCTCTGTCGCCGCCACTGCGCTGCTGGAGCCGCTTCGCACAGCCAAGGGTTCACCCGACTTTAAGGTGTGGGAATGCTTCATGGTGGATCAAATCATCCCCAACGTGCCTTCCAAAGGCCACTGGGTGCAGATGAGTGGACGGCCAGGACACAATCCGTTCTTTGGTGCCGACATGCTGGAGTGCGTGAAGGAAATCAAGCCAGGGGAGGCCTTGCCGTGATCGAGCGCATCATCGAATGGAGCCTGCGGAACCGCTTCCTCGTCGCCTGTGCTTCCTTGCTGCTCATCGCGCTGGGAGTGCGTGCCATCTACTTGACACCGGTGGATGCCATACCGGACCTCACGGAGAACCAGGTGCTTGTGTATGCCGATTTCATGGGACGCAGCCCGCAGGAGGTGGAGGACCAGGTGACATTTCCGCTTTCCACAGGTCTGCAAGGTCTCGCAGGGGTCAAGGAAGTGCGGGCAACGTCGATGTTCGGCCTTTCACTCATCACCATCATTTTTGAGGACCGTGTCGACACCTACTTTGCACGCTCCCGAGTGTTGGAGCGCTTGAACTACCTCCAAGGATCCATGCCGGAAGGGGTGAAGCCGCAGCTCGGCCCGGATGCTTCAGGGCTTGGGTGGGTGTATCAATACTACTTCGAGGTCGATCCTTCCAAGTCGCAGGAAGGCGGCTACGATCTCGCCCATCTGAGGTCGCTTCAGGACTGGTATGTGCGCTACGAACTCGCAAGTGTGCAGGGGGTGGCCGAGGTGGCGGGGATCGGTGGTTTTGTGAAACAGTATCAGGTCGAGCTGAACTCCACCAAGATGCGCATGGCCAACGTCACGCTGATGGATGTCATGACGGCTGTGCAAAACGCCAATCTCAATGTGGGCGGCAAGGTGGTGGAGGAGAATGGCACGGAACTCGTGCTGCGTGGCATTGGCCTGGTGACCAAGCCGGAAGATCTGGAACTCGTCACTGTCAAGGCGGTGGAAGGAACGCCCATCTTCCTCAAAGACATCGCGATTGTGCAGATTGGTGGTGACTTTCGACGCGGGGCGCTGGACCTGAACGGCCACGAAGCGGTGGGAGGCACGGTGGTCATGCGCACAGGTGAGAACGCCAAGGCGGTGATTGAGCGAATCAAGGACAAGATTGCCCAGATCGCGCCTAGCCTTCCCCCCGGTGTCACCATCAAGCCATTTTATGACCGCAGCGAGCTCATCGACAACACGATTGGGACGCTGAAGCACGCGCTGGTGGAGGAGTTTATTCTGGTCACACTGGCTCACATCATTTTCCTCTGGCACTTCCGCAGCATCCTCATCGTGACGCTGCCGCTGCCGATCTCCATCTTGATCTCGTTCCTGCTAATGAAGGAGTCTGGCATCACCAGCAACATCATGTCCCTCACCGGGATTGCCATCGCCATCGGCGTCCTGGTGGATGCTGCCATCGTGGTGACGGAAAATGTGATCCGGCATTGCGAGGAGGCCGAGAAAAAGAAGGGCGGGCGCCTCAATAAACTGGAGACCTGGGAGGTCACGCTCGCCGCCTGCACTCAGGTCGGACGGCCCATCTTCTTTGCGATGGCGATCATCATCCTGGCATTCGTGCCGGTGTTTGCGCTGGCCGGGCAGGAAGGCAAGCTCTTCCACCCCCTCGCCTTCACCAAGACCTTTGCGATGATCGGCTCCACGTTGCTGGCAGTCACGCTTGTGCCGGTGCTGTGCTCGCTGCTTGTGCGTGGCCCGTTTCATTCCGAGGAGCACAACATTGTGATGAAATTTCTGCTGCGCCTCTATGAGCCGACACTCAACTGGGCGCTCAACAATCGGAAGACGGTCATCGCATCGGCCTGCCTCATCCTTGCCGTGGCCCTGATTGTCGCCTTTGGTCTGCCGCGTTCCACCGTGAAGCAGCTCCACGATGCAGGTTATCCACGCCTTGCTGACACAGTCGCCGGCTTTGGAAAAGAGTTCATGCCTCCGCTAAATGAGGGCAGCCTGCTTTTCATGCCGGTCATGATGCCAAAAACGGGGCTCAAGGAAATTCAGCGCGTCATGTCCTGGCAAGACACAGTCATCGCCGCCACGCCTGAGGTGGCGTCTGTGGCAGGGAAGTTGGGCCGCTTTGAAACCGCCACAGATCCCGCCCCCACGGAAATGCTGGAGACGACCATCATGCTCAAGCCCGAGTATGTTGCTGACGGCCGCTGGAGCGTGAAGCGCAATCCTGCCTGGCGTGATGGCATGACGGTGGAAAAGCTCAAGGCCGAGCTCACTGAGAAGATGAAGCAGGTGCCCGGTTATGTCCCTGCCTTCCTGCAGCCCATTGAAAACCGCATTCTCATGCTCTACACAGGTATCCGTGCGCAGGTGGGAGTAAAAATTTATGGCGACAACCTCGACAAGATTCAGCGCAAGGCATTCGAAATCGAAAAGCTAATCAACAGCATTGAAGGGGCGGCCGGCGTTTCGCCGTCGCGTGTGCAGGGGAAACCCTACCTCAATGTGCAGGTGGACCGTCAAGCCATGGCCCGCTATGGCCTCAGCGCTAAGGATGTACTCGACTCTGTGGAGATTGCCATTGGCGGCAAAAACGTCAGCACCACCATTGAAGGACGGCAGCGCTTCCCAATTCAAATCCGTGTGCAGCGGGGCGAGCGCGACGACATTGAAAAGCTGAGTGGCATTCTCATTGCCACCCGCCAGGGCATGGCAGCTTCTCCTGCGCCGACAGCAGGCGGCATGGTCGCCGGGACGGGCTCTTCACAACCTGCGGGAATGCAAGCCGGCGCCTCTGCTTCACCTATTGCCTACATTCCACTGGGCATGGTGGCCAGAATCACCCGCGAAGTGGGAGCAAACGAGATTGCGAGCGAGAACGGAAGGCTGCGCTCCTACGTGCAGGCGAATGTCCAGGATCGGGATCTCGGCGGATTCGTGCAGGAGGTTGAGCAGAAGCTCAAGACCGTCAATTGGGAAGGCATGACGTATAAAATGACTGGTGAGTATGAGAACCAGCGCCGCTTTGTGCAGACCATGCAGGTCGTTTTCCCCATTGTCCTGCTCATCATCTTCGTGCTGCTCTTCATCGTCTATCACAGCGCGTTGGAGGCGGCGCATGTCATGCTGGCCGTGCCCTTTGCCCTCAGCGGCGGCGTGCTGCTGCAAAAGCTGCTTGGCTACAATTTCAATGGCGCTGTTTGGGTCGGCTACATAGCCCTCTTCGGCACTGCCGTGCAGACCGGGGTCGTCATGGTCGTTTACCTTGAGGAAACAGTGAAGGCGCGGATGACCCAGCTTGGTTCTGCCTTTGGCTACGCCGACCTGGTGCAGGCCGTGAAGGATGGAGCCCGACTACGCCTGCGTCCGAAGGTGATGACTGTCGCCACCATCGTCGCTTCCTTGCTGCCCATCATGTGGAGCCATCGCCAGGGTGCTGAGGTGATGAAGCCGCTCGCCACCCCTGTCATTGGCGGAATGCTCTCCAGCCTGATTCACATCCTTATTGTCACACCAGTCATCTTCCTTTGGCTGCGGACACGCGCACTCAAAGACAGCTCCCTAAACGAGCCTCTTCCGCATTCGCAAACCTCGTGACTCATCCATATCAGCGTTCATTGACAGAAGCTGGATGGGGAGTCGGAACGCCATGCAGCAGCCGGAGGGAGTTCAAAATGACCAGCAGGGTGGCTCCAGTATCAGCAAGGATTGCAAGCCATAGGCTCGCATGACCCGTGAAGGCGAGAATGAGGAAAATGGCCTTCATGGCTAGAGCGAAAGCGACATTGAACTGGATGATGCGCAATGTGCGTCTCCCCAGCAAGATCGCTTCGGCCACCCTTGTGAGATCATCTTTCATGAGGGCCATGTCTGCAGTTTCGATCGCGGTGTCACTGCCAATGGCGCCCATGGCTATCCCCACACTGGCAAGCGCAAGCGCGGGAGCGTCATTGACGCCATCACCGATCATGCCAACGTAGGAATGTTCGGTCATGAGGCGACGAACATGCTCGATCTTCTGCTCCGGCATGAGGTCTCCGTAGGCTTCGTCAATGCCTGCTTGTTTGGCGATGGCGCTGGCGGTCCGCTGATTGTCGCCGCTTAGCATGACGATCTTTTTAAGGCCGGAGGCATGCAGAAGGCGGATCGCTTCAGGTGCCTCGGAACGCATGGAATCGCCAATGCTGATTATACCAAGAACGGCCCCGGCACAGCCGGCATGCGGAAGGTGGCCGAGGATAGCCAGAGACTCACCACGCGCTTCAATCTCAGCAATACGGATCTCGATCTCGGGGCTGCACACGCCCTGTTCATGCGCCATCTTGTGATTACCGATGAAATGCGGGTGACCATCGATAAAGGCCGTTGCTCCACGCCCTGTCACGGACTTGTATTGATCCGTGTCCTTCGATGAGATGCCCTTGCCATCGGCCGCTGCGACTACTGCCTTTGCCAGAGGATGCTCTGAATGGGTGTCGATAGCAGCCGCCCTGCGCAGAACCTCCTCCTCACTCATGTTATTGAAGGCGATGACGCCAGTGACCTGTGGCCTGCCCTTCGTAATGGTGCCGGTTTTGTCCACAGCCAAAGCCCGCAGTTTGCCAACCGCTTCCAAATAGGCGCCGCCTTTGATCAGCACCCCCCTTCTGGCCAGTGCCGTCAGTCCTGACACGATAGAAACCGGTGTGGCGATGACCAGGGCGCACGGGCACGCGATGACCAGCAGCACCAGCGCCCGATAAATCCACTCTTCCCACGCCTCTCCCATGACCAACGGCGGCAGCAGTGCGACCAGCAGTGCAATGGCAAATACTGCGGGCGTATAGACGCGAGCGAATTTGTCCACGAACCGCTGCGTGGGGGCCTTCTGCTCCTCAGCTTCCTCCACCATTTTGATGATGCGTGCTAGCGTCGAGTCAGCGGCTGCTTTGTTGACCTTCACGAGCAAAGAGCCTTCACCGTTGATAGTGCCTGCGAAAACGAGGTCTCCTGAGTTTTTGTCGACCGGAACAGACTCGCCGGTGATGGGCGCCTGATTTACCGCTGAATTGCCGGAGATGATCTCGCCGTCCAACGGAATGCGTTCACCGCTACGAACACTGATCTGCGTGCCCACTGCCACCATCCCGACTGGCTGCTCGCTGGTTTTTCCGTCTGGCCCTCGAACGAGAGCAGTTTGAGGGGTGAGTTTGAGCAGAGATGCAATCGCACGTCGGGCACGACCGACGCTCCAGGATTCGAGCAGTTCCGAAAGTGCGAAGAGGAACACCACGGAAGCCCCCTCAGCGTGTTCACCGACAAGCCACGCCCCAATGACAGCCACGGTCATCAGGACGTTCATGTCGAGCCGGAGCTTTCTCAATGCACCCAATGCCGCAGGAAACACCAATAATCCTCCGGCAAGCGTGGAGAGGGCAAAGCCAATCAAGGGCATCATACCCCCTCCAGGATGCAGCCGCTGAAGCGTCAAGCTGCTGACAAGCAACACACCTGAGACAATGACGAGGCCCTTGCGCGGCAGCACGATGTCTTCATGCCCATGCTCGCAGGACGAGCAGGACGTGTGTGCGCCTGAAGGGGTATTTTCGGTTTTCATAGGCTATGCGTCTCGGACAACAAACGAACGCTGCTGGGCTGGCTGGAACGCGCAACTGGAGTGCTCTCGCCTTTAGATCGTCACTCGTCACATGTGCAGGCGTATTCCGCGTTGCTGCAGCCTTTGCAAATGTGCAGGACCAGCGGGATGCGGAAGTTTTTGGGCTTGGTGTCGGCACCTGCTTTCACCTGCACAACGACAGTATAGCCCTCGCCTGCAGGGAGCGGCGCCTTCGAGACCAGGAGACTGCCTTTCTTTTCAAACTCCAATTTGGTCTTTCCGGACGGTGCTTCAGCGGTGGCCGTGACGACCTGTGCGGCAGCAGGCTGCGCCTTCATGGTTGGATCATAAAACGCGATGCTGATGCTACGGTCTTTTTCGACAAAAAACTCGGCATTCTGGCCGGCCATTTCAAGGACGCGGCCATGGCGTGGGCCAGCTTTGACTGATTTGTCTGCGAAGGCAGGAGTGATGGCGAGGGCAAGAACGGCAAGGGTATTGAGCAGTGTTTTCATGGGGTGGGTGAGGTTGGCTTCGTTTTTCTCTCCAGCCAATCGTAGAGCAAGGGCACCACGAGCAGCGTGAGGAAAGTGGACGTGACAATGCCGCCAATGACCACGGTCGCGATGGGGCGTTGAACTTCGGCTCCGGCACCTGTGGCAATGGCCATCGGCAGGAAACCCAGACTGGCGACAAGCGCCGTCATCAATTTGGGGCGCAGGCGGGTGAGTGTGCCTTCGACAACAGCTTCACGCAGCTCCCGCCCTTCCTGGCGCAACTGGTTGATGAAGCTGATGAGCATGATGCCGTTCAAAACAGCAATGCCACTGAGAGCAATAAAACCGACGGCGGCGCTAATGGTGAAGGGCATTCCGCGCAAATGCAGGGCGAAGATGCCGCCCGTAACAGCCAACGGCACGCACAGAAAAATGAGCGCTGCCTGTCTGAACGAGCCAAAGCTCAGGAAGATGAGCACAAAGATCAGCCCCAGTGCCAAAGGCACCACCACAGCAAGGCGTGCCTTGGCCTCCTGGAGATTTTTGAACTGCCCGCCAAATTCAAAATAGTAGCCATCAGGAAACTTCACCTTCTCACGGATCAGGCGGCTGGCTTCCTCCACGAAGCCCGCAGTATCCCGGCCACGCACATTGATGAGCACAGAAACGCGCCGCTGAGTGTCTTCACGGGCGATCTGATTGACCTGGTCCACTAGCTTGACCTTGGCCACCTGCCCAAGTGCCAGCAGGCCACCTTCCTCGGTGCGCAGTGGCAGCCTTTCCATCGCTGCCAGATCAGCGCGGCGGTCCTCTGCAAGTCGGATGACAATGGGCGTGCGGCGGCTGCCTTCAATCAGACGTCCCACCTCCGAGCCTGCCAGGGCCGTCTCCACCAAACGGTTCAAATCATCCGCATGCACATTGAACTTTCTCAGTGCCTCACGGTCCGGCTGCACCTCGATCATGGGCACCTTGCCGATGGCATCGAACTCGGTTTCGCTTCCACCCGGCAGGCTGTTCAGCACGGCTGTCACCTCACCGGCCAGACGTTCCAGCTCATCGTAGTTCTCGCCAAAGATTTTGCACAGCAGGTCGGCGCGTGCGCCGGCCATGATTTCATTGAACCGCATCTGAATGGGTTGTGAGACCAGAATATTCTGGCCCGGCACCTGGTCCAGCAGGCGCTTCCGCATCAGTTCTCCAAGGCCTTCTTTGGCAATGGTCCGGCCCTCCACTTGGCGCCACTGTTCACGAGGATGCAGCATGACATAGGTGTCCGCCACATTCGGTCCCATGGGATCGGTGGCCACCTCTGCGGTGCCGATGCGTGAGAACACATCCCGCACTTCAGGAAACTCACGTCTGAGCACAGCCTCGCTCTGCTTTTGCAAATCCACGGAAGAAGACAAGCTGGCGCTGGAACTACGGATGAGTTGCAAGGTGAAGTCACCTTCGTCGAGCTGGGGAATGAACTCAGCGCCCATGCGGGAGAACACCACAAGGGACCATGCGAACAAACCAATCATGGGCAGCACCACCAGCCAGCGGAAACGCAGACCGAAGGACAGCAGGGGCGTGTAGATGCGTTTGGTGAGGGTGACGAGCCAGTTGTCCTTTTCCTGGATTTTTCCGCCCAGCAGAAACGAACACAGCACCGGCATCAAGGTCAGGGCCAGCACCAATGACCCACCCAGCGCGAGCATGACCACGACTGCCATTGGCTTGAACATCTTCCCCTCGATGCCTTGCAACGCGAGAATGGGAAGATAAACCACGGTGATGATGAGCACACCGAAGAACATGGGGTTGGCCACTTCTTTGGCG
>DASWXG010000047.1:0-4517 GCA_036405615.1 Prosthecobacter sp.
GCTTCTCGCCTGAGAACCAGAACTGGGCGCTGCGCCTGAAAGGCGAGGGCGGCGAGGCCCGGCCTTGTTTCCTTTTCCGCAGCCGCGCCAGCGATGGCAAGGAAGCCTATCACCGCTGGGTCTCCAAAGAAGGTTTTGTGCCGGGATCCGGCTGGCACCATGTGTCCGTCACTTACACCTTCGGAAAACCGGAGAGCATGAAGGCCTATGTGGACGGCAAGAAGAGCCCTGGCGGTGTCTGGGACATTGCCGGAAAATCGGCTGAGCCTCCCGTGTCTGACGGAGATGACGTGATGATCGGCACCGGTTACGGTGGTGGTTCCGGCAATACCCTGACGGGAGCTTTGGACGAGATCGCCATTTATCGTGAAGTGCTGCCGGAAGCCGTGCTGGCCCAGCGCTACCAGTTCCAGCCTCCGCCTCCGCCGGTTGACGCCAAGAAACTGCCGAAGGGCAAAGTGCTGGTCCAGCTGTGTGAAGAGGGCGTGCCGCCGAAGAACTCCTGGCCGGCTCTGCCTCCGCAGCCTGCAGAAACCTACACGTTGGATGTCTTCGGCCTGTCTCAAGTGCCGCAAAAGTATGTGGAGACCGGCGTGCGTGGTGACCGCCCCATCCCTTACCTGCTGCGCGCTGCATCCGTGGTGAACATCCCGGCTGGCAAGCACCGTCTCCTGCTGCGTGGCCGCAGTGCCACCCGGCTGTTGATTGATGGCAAGCCGTTCATGGATCTGCCGTTTGCCCTCTCCGATTCCGGTGGTCATGGCCGTGTGTCAGATCAGGACAAGTATTTGAACCTGGGCCCGGATTTCCGTTTCGCGCCTCCTGGCACCCAGGAGACCTGGGCGGAGTTTGACTCCAAGGGGGGAGAGCACCTTTTTGTTGTGGAAAGCATGGTGGGCGGCGTGATCGGCAGCTCGAAGAAGCGCCCGGAAACGGGTGAGACCGTGGTGGCCATTTCCTATGCGGGTAGCGAGTCGTGGGAGCTTGTCGGTGCGGGCAAACACAAGGTGGCCTACAATGACGCTGGCTGGGCCGCGTATGAGAAGGAGCAGAATGAAAAGCTGGTGGTGATGAACGCACAACGCCGGGCCAAGGTGCGTGCAGAGCATGATGCCTACTGGAAGAAGCGCCGTGATGCTGCCTCCAAATGGCTGGCCAGCGCCCCAGAGGTCAAAGTTCCTGCCGCAGTGAAGGGATATCCGGCGAACAATGCCGTGGATCGTTTCCTGAATGCGAAGATCGCGGCCGTGTCGGCCCAGTATTCAACCGCCAAAAAGGACGGTGTGAACTTCTACAAGGAAGTGATGCCCATCCTGGAATCCAGTTGCTTCAGCTGTCACCAGGGCAGCAAGACCAAGGGGGATCTGAAACTGGACTCCCTGGCGGCTGCTTTGAAGGGCGGTGAGTCCGATGGTCCTGCCGTGGTGCCGGGAAATCCGGAGAAGAGCTCTTTGATTGCTCGCATCAGCACAACTGACGAAGACTACATCATGCCTCCGAAGGGGCACCCGCTGAAAAAGGAGCAGATCGACGTGATCCGCCGCTGGATCAGCGAAGGCGCTGTCTGGCCGGAGATGAACGTGGACCGGATCGAAGTCACAGCTCTCAGTGATGACCTTGCCTTCCTGCGCCGCGTCACGCTGGACACCGTGGGGGTCGCCCCGACTCTGGAAGAAATTGCCGCTTTCACGGCAGACAAGAGCAAGGACAAGCGCGCCAAGGTCATCGACCGCCTTCTGGCTGACCGCCGCTGGGCCGACAAATGGATGGGCTACTGGCAGGATGTGCTGGCGGAGAATCCGAATATTCTGAACCCTACGCTGAACAATACCGGCCCCTTCCGCTGGTATCTGCACGAAGCCCTGGAAGACGACCGCCCCATGGATGTCGTGGTCACCGAGCTCCTGCGCATGCAGGGCAGCGAGCGCTTTGGCGGCCCTGCCGGGTTTGGCACGGCTTCCGGTAACGATGTGCCCATGGCTGCCAAGGGCACCATCATCAGCACCGCCTTCCTGGGAGTGGAGATGAAGTGCGCCCGCTGCCACGATGCCCCGGCTCACAAGAGCCTGCAAAAGGATCTGTTTGAGCTGGCTGCCATGCTGGCCAAGAAGCCTGTGGATGTCCCCAAGACCAGCAGCGTGCCGATGGACAAGCTGCATGAAGGCGGCCGCAAACCGCTGATCCAGGTGACGCTGCAACCCGGGTCCAAAGTGGAGCCCGCCTGGCCTTTCGCGGAGTTCGCACCGGAGAAGGTCGCCGATTCTCTGGCTGAGGATCCCAAGGACTCCCGCGACCGTCTCGCTGCCTTGGTGACGGCACCGGAGAATGAGCGCTTTGCACAAGTCATCGCCAACCGTGTCTGGCAGCAGATGATGGGGCGCGGCATTGTCGAGCCGGTCGAAGACTGGGAAAAAGGCAAGCCTTCCCATCCGGAATTGATGCAGTGGCTGGGACGCGAATTTGTACGCGGTGGCTACAGCATGAAAAATCTGGCCCGCATCATTCTGAACTCCCACGCCTACCAGCGCGCCACGGATACAAAGCTCACAACGACCAGCCCGCTGTTTGCCTCCCCGGCACCACGCCGTCTTTCGGCGGAGCAGATCGTGGACTCGCTGTTCGCTGCCACGGGCAAGCCGTTCAAAACCGAAGAGGTGAGCCTCGACATCGATGGCCGCCGTGACATGAAAAACTCCATCACCCTGGGACAGCCCAGCCGTGCCTGGATGCTGGCCAGCACCAGCAATGAGCGCGACCGCCCAAGCCTGAGCCTGCCCCGTATCCAGGCCGTATGTGACGTGATGGAAGCCTTCGGCTGGCGCGGGGCCCGCCAGGACCCGGTGAGCACCCGGGAGAAAGACCCGAACGCCTTGCAGCCCGCCATCCTGGGCAATGGCACCATCGCCGTGTGGCTGACCCGCCTCAGCGAGGACCACGGTATCACGCAGATGGCCCTGCAAGACATGCCGCTAGATCAGTTTGTGGACACGCTTTACCTCCGCTTGCTCACCCGCAAGCCGACCTCTGCGGAGAAGGAACAGTATGTGGAGTACCTGAAAAAGGGTTATGAAGACCGCCGTCAGGAAGCTTCGCCACCGAAGGCTGGCCCGCGTTACCCCGTCAAGTATGTGTCCTGGACCAACCACCTGGACGCCGAGGCCAATGCGCTCCGTATTGAGGAAGAGGCTGCTTCCCGCCGGGGAGATCCGCCCAGCGAAAAGCTGAACCGCGACTGGAGCAGCCGCATGGAAGACGTGCTCTGGGCCATGCTGAATGCCCCGGAATGGGTCTTCGTTCCTTGATTTTGACCTTTGCCTGAAACCAACCACTTTTTAGTTAACGCCATGAAACGCCGTCAATTTCTCCACACTGCCGCCCTGGCTCCGCTTGCGACTCTGGGAGTGCGTGCCTCCGCCGCTGCGCCTGTGCCCATGGGCAAGGCTGAGCACTGCATCTTTATCTGGCTGGGCGGCGGCATGTGCCAGACCGACACCTTTGACCCCAAAGCCATGGGAGATCCCAAAGCCAGCCCGAAAAAAGCCGGTTCGGCCTATCCTTCCATCGAGACGTCTGTCCCGGCGGTGCGGGTATGCGAGCACCTGCCGAAAGTGGCCCGGCAGATGGAGCATGTCACCGCTGTGCGCACGGTGTTTCACACGGTGATCAACGAGCACGCCATCGCCACTAACTTCGTTCACACCGGGCGCCCGGTGAGCGGCAACACCACCTATCCTTCGATTGGTTCCATCGTGGCTCACCAGCGTGGCGCGGCAAATCCCAAAGTCCCAGCGTACATGCTCATTGGATATCCCAGCCCGAGCCGCGGTCCGGGTTTCCTCGGGGCCAAACATGGAAACATCTATCTTTCTGACACCAAGGCCGGGCCTTCCGGTTTCACGCGTCCGGAGTATGTGACGGAGCAGCGGGTGAGCGCCCGCGAGCGTCTGCTGCGGCCCCTGCAGGAACGTGTGGCCCAGGAAGCGGCGCTGGCTGACTATGAAGCCGCCCAGCGCGAGGCTCTTCGCCTGGCCGGGCCGGAGTTCATGCGCAACTTCAAACTGGAAGAGGAATCTGCCGATCTGCGCAGCGCCTATGGCAGTGAGTTTGGCCAGCGTTGCCTGCTTGCCCGCCGCCTTATTCAGGACGGTGTGCGTTTTATCGAGGTTTCGCATAACCTGGGATTCGTCAACGGCACCGGCTGGGACACCCATAACGACGGTCAGGAAAAACAGCATTTGCTCATCAAGGATCTGGATGATGCCCTGGCGACATTGATCGTGGACTTGAAGAGCCATGGGCTGCTGGACAAAACGCTCATTGCCGTAGGCACGGAGTTTGGCCGTCCGCCGGAGTTTGATGGCGGTGGTGGTCGTGGTCACCAGTGCAGCACTTTCAGCATGATTCTGGCCGGTGGCGGTCTCAAGCATTGCGGTGCCTATGGCGTCACGGATGATCTCTCCAAAACCATCGTGGAGAACCCGGTTTCCACCCCGGATTTCCACGCGACCATCCATGCC
>DASWXG010000048.1:0-1520 GCA_036405615.1 Prosthecobacter sp.
GGCGGCTACGGTGGTGGCGGCGGCGGCGGTGGCCGTGGCGGCAAGAGCTGGGATCGTGACCGTGGCAACAAAGGCGACGGTGGCGATCGCTGGTAATCGCTCAAGCGGTCCCTGCACCGCGTGAATGACCTTTTCAAAGGCGGAACCCTCATGGGTTCCGCCTTGTTCTTTTCTGGCGGCCCTCGCGGTTGGTCAACCTGCCCGGCTCTCTTCCAAAACAAAACAGGCATGGCGGAGTATCCACCATGCCTGTTTTGACAAGAATTCCAGAGACTCGTCCTGCAGACGCCGCCTTTACCAACTGCTTCCCAAGCCCCAACGGCCAGCAAGGGCCAAAAGCTCAGGGCGCATCGGCCATTCATCAGGACGGGCTTCCTGCCCTTCATGACGGTGGCTGGCTCCTTTGAGCATCATGCAGCCAGTGTTGTCGCCAATGCTGCGGATCTCTTCGACCTCCTCTGTACTAAGAACGGTTTCTTTCGGCAAGGCGGCCAGTTCGTCCAGCTTGCTTTCGATGCTTTTGGCACCTTCTCCGGCCTCCTGAATCAATGTTGGCACAACACTTTTCACAGGATCCTGGGCCAGGTCCCAAAGGCATGCCAGCTGGATCATCGTCAGACCATGCTTGTCGGCAATGTGGCGGATCTTTTCCAGCTTCTCGCTGGCGTGGTCCACCCAGCCTGCCGGGCGATAGGTACGATGGTCGCCATCACGGAACTTGTGCCCGGGTTTGACGTCGTCGTGGAAAATGCCGCCGTAGTCCACCACGCGGGTCAGGATATCCACACCGTGTTTTTTGGCTGCAGGCAGCACATGCTGGCCCGGCCAGGGCTCCAGCGGATTCAGAATGATCATCGCCCATTCCATCCGGTCCCCGAAGCGCTCAAAGCAGTCAATCATGTCCAGGGTGAATCCGTTGGCAGGCCCGGGGGCGATGCCCAGCCGGTCGGTCAGCCCCTTCTCCTTCAGGCCGACAAGGCCATCCCACACCGCTTCGCTGGTATAACCGACAGTGTCGGGATTGTGCAGCATCAGACAGTCAAACTTGCTGGCACCGCAGCGCTTCAGAGATTCCTCCGTCGCCATGGTCAGGTAGCTGCCATATTGTTCCGGCTTGTGGAGGCTGGCCTCCGTAAAGCGGGGATAGCCCTTGGAGCCCGCACGCTGGCCGGAATAGAAGTCGTGGCCAATGATGCCTACCAGGCTGTATTCATCCCGGGGGATGCCTTGCAAAGCCTGGCCCAGCATGGAGTCGGCACGGCCGGCACCGTAAACGTCGGCAGTCACAAAAGTGCGGACGCCTTTTTCAAAGGCGCTGCGAATCATGCCGATGTAGCGTGCGTCATCAAGCATCTCGCCGAAGTGCATGAATTTGCCACCACTCCAGGTGCCGTAAGCTGTGCGTGTGAGGTTCATAGGGGGTTGGGGATCAGAATAGAAATGAAACGGAATGCACCGAGAAATCGGAGCGAACGCCTCCAGATCTTGCAAAGGTCAGGCAAGTCGGCAAGCGAAGGCAA
>DASWXG010000049.1:0-6554 GCA_036405615.1 Prosthecobacter sp.
CATCGAGGCCTATTCGAAGACAGTCGACCTGCGCCCAAGAGCCTGGCAGTCCCGCGCACGTCTGGCCCTTCTGCTGGCCGGCAAGGACCTGGAAAAAGCCGTGGTACAACTCGGCATGATACCCGCCGCGGAAAGCCGCCAGCTGTTCCAGCGCATGGTGGAGGAGGTCGGTCCGCGCTCCAGCCGCAGGAATGGGCTGGACCAACGGCTGGCCGACATCCGGCTAATGACGGAACACCTGACCAAAAACGTCAATCCCCGGCAGCGCATGGATGCGTACCTGGTCAGCACCCTCAGCCAGTTTCCCAACTACATCCAGCAGGGGGAGTATGAAGAGCCGCGGTTTGGCGGCTTGTACGAGTCCGGCCCCAACCAGGAAAGGCTCTCGGAGAAGGCAGCAGAAGCCCGCCAGCGTTTGCGGGAGGCGCACGACCAGTTCTGTCTGGCCATGACCCGCATCCCCCTGCTCGCACAATCAGGCTTCGGTCCCTATGCCGGGCTGGCCATGGCTGATGGCGTGGCGCTGGAAAAGCTGGAACCCCTGGCACGGGAGGTTCTCGAACGGGTGAAGTTTGGCCGGTCCCAGTTCCAAGATGTCGCCTACTCATTTACCCGCCGGCAGATGCAGTTTAGCGGGGGCAACCGCCAGGTTACCTTTCTGGCACCCGAGGATGTCATTTTGAAAGCCATGCTGGCGCGCAAGGAACACGACAAGGTGGAGACAGAACTCCTGCCTTTGGTGCAAAAGGCCGCCGGCACAGCCTCGGCCCGGCAGTTGAAGAGCTACGCAACGTTGTACATCTGCAAGGAAGAGGAGTTTGAAAAAGCGGCTGGGGAGTGGGCCAGCCTGAACCCGAATGAAGGGACCAGCCAGGAAATCGCCCGCATCTGGTCGGAGAGAAAACTGTCCGCCCCTCTGCATTCCATCCTGATCCAGCGTTACACCAATCCGCAGCGGGGACTGAACACCCAGGAGGTGGTCGGATCTCTGGACATCCTGGCCAAAAGCTCCAAACCTGAAGAAGCCACCATCTTCCTGAAGATGCTGCGCGATGTCTGGCACGGCAAAGACGAGGCCCGGCGGAAGCAGGCAGTGGAAGACTTCCAAAAGATGCAGGAAGACTCCCAGCGCGG
The DNA here is from genome assembly GCA_036405615.1 of Prosthecobacter sp. Classification (GTDB taxonomy): domain Bacteria; phylum Verrucomicrobiota; class Verrucomicrobiia; order Verrucomicrobiales; family Verrucomicrobiaceae; genus Prosthecobacter. The sequence goes on from DASWXG010000049.1 coordinate 1,135, forward strand.
CATTTACTATCGCAACCGTCCAGGCCTGCAGGGCTTTCAGCAGTATCTGTCTCTGCTGAGCGAAATCGTGCGGAGTGACAATCCGCGGCCTGCCTTGCGTCTGGCGCGCGAGGACGGGCTTCTCGATGCGCCTGCCCTGTTCTCCCAAATCTGCAGCAACGTGTTTGGAGATCACAACAAGGCCAATGCCGCTGCCCGGCTGCTGGTCGTGGCCGAAGAACTGAAACTGCTGGCGCCGGCCGAGGAATTTCGTCCGTGGTTTAACCAACGATCCCGAAATTACACCTGCCTCTACGAACTGGTCGGCGGCCTGCAAAATTACTCCTCACCGATGAAGAAGGAGTTTACAGAGGCGTTGCAAAAGCGCCAGCCCAAGACCTTTGGCAGCGATCTCATTCTGGCTTTTGCAGAAGATAACTCCGAGCAGAGGAAACGGAACTTCAACGATTTCCTCAAAGCACGTGGAGCCGAGCTTGCACGCCTTTCTCCCCAGGCCAAAAATGAACTGAACGGATTCCTGGAAAGGGCGGAGAACAGTTCGCGCTACCTGGTGGAAGAAGAAAACCGGCCGCTCCTGAAACCTCTGGACGACGCATGGAAGGCCAAAGCCAGCGAAATCGCCGACAGCATCCTGGCCGCAGACTCCTGGGAGGCAGTGTACCGCTACACCCAGGATGACGATGCGGTGCCTGATATCATTTCAACCCTGGCCAGCCAGGACAAGGAAAAGGCCCTGAAACTGTTCCGCCACTACCTGAAGCTCCTGCAAGTGTCTCCGCGCCAGCTACAGTTGCAGGCCAGCCAGGAACGAAACGGCCCGGTCTACGACTACTTCGGCAAGATGGGCAAGACTCCGGCATTGATGAATGAAGTCCTGGCCGAAGCGGGGAAAAACAAGCTCTCCCCCGTCTGGCTGGAGCGTTATACCTCCCACCTCCAGTCCCGCCTTCATCAGGAAGATCCTGCATTTGTCCTGTCCATTTTCACCGGCACGTCGTTGGTGGCAGACACTGCCTCGTTTGACCCCTTGCCCATCCCCGACAGCGGCTACCGGAACGTCCTGGAATACCTGCTGGGGAACTTTCGGAATTCGGGTGCAGCCAAGAGTCGCGAGGCCCTGAAATCCGCCCTCGCGGACCGTACGCCCACCTTCGGCACGCGGCTGATCCTGGCAATGCTGGATGATCGTGAATCCGGCTTGGACAGCTTTGTCCGCGAGACGGCGGCTGACTTCGCCAAACTGCAACCGCAAGCCGCTGGCGAGGTCCTCACCATCCTGACTAATCGCACTTCCAAATACCGGGAACCTGCACAGCTGCCGCAAGATCTCCGGGATCCTGTGGAGGAACTGCTCAAAAAACAGTATGCGCTGGATCTCGACATTCTGAAGAAACTGGAAGATGCGCCCACCCTCGCGGCCGCCGGATTCAACACGGACCAACTGCAGGAGCTTTCTCTCCGCCTTGCACGCGTGGCTGACAGGGAGCCTACCCTGGCGCGGCCCCTGTTTGAGAAAGCGACCTTGCTGGTCGCCATCGAAAGCCGCCAGGAACGCTATCATCTTGAGCGGTGGCTGACGAGCTGCTCCGGAGTGTCTTCGCTGTTCATGCCGGTTTTGGTCAGAGCGGAAGCGGAGGGTTTTCTGGACAAAGACGGCTGGCTTTCAAGCGCCTTTTCCCATCTTCACAGCAACATGAAGCTGCGGGAGGCTGCGGGCATTGCCGCGCTGCTGAAAGAGTCCCCCTTCATGGAAGAGGCGGAGAAATTCAGAGCCTACGCCCTTACCAAGGACCCCGAGGGCTCCCTTTTCGCAAAGCTCATCGGGCACATTCAGAAAAACAAGATGACGTCTGTCAGGCCGGTCCGCCGTGGCCCTCCTGATCCTTTTGGCCGTCCTGGGCAGATGTCCGGAACCCGGCGCAGCACGCCTCTCACCACCGAGGTGCTGGAGCTTATAAAAGATCAGCCGGACACCTTCGGACACGCGCTCATCCGCTGCCTGCTGAGCGACAAGCCCAAGACGGAACTGGTGACCTTTCTCACCACGCGGGCTGCCGAGATGAAGAAGCTGGATGCTGAAACCCGTGTGGCGATTGATGCGCTGGCCACCGCCCAGATAAAGCCTGTCATCGTTTATGCGCGCACTGAGCCGGCATTGAAACCCCTCATGGAAAAAGAGCGGGCGGAAGCGGAAGAGGCCCGCAAGGATCTGCTGGCCATCAGCGACGTCCAGGTGCTGCGAAACCTCGGTGACTATGGCACCCTGGCCCGGCAGCTGGCCCTGGTTTCCCAATACAACCCTGGGGGCAGCCCGGAAGTCGTCAAGCATCTCACAGCCCTGATCGAGCGGGACAAGGACTCCAGATCTTCGTCACAGGATCTCTCCTGGGGTTCTCCTCTGATCGTGCTGTTCCGCGCCATGACTGCGGATGCTGGCATGTGGCGGCAGCTTTCCAAAGAAGTGACAGACCGGAGCGGCCTGCCGGGCTTGCAGCAGGGCCAGTACTTTTCCTGCACAAACTCCTTTAACGATGCGGAAGAAGAGGTGGTGGTGGCTGATCTCTTCCTCCGGTCCGGACTCCTGGATGGAGCGGACACTTTTACCGTTTTGGAAGGAGTGGCCGGGGCGTCCCACCCCAATCTGCTGCACTATCTGGCGTCAAGCATCCGCAGATTGAAAGAACGCGAGGCCCTGGCCAGCTTCCTTCAAAAACAGGAGAAGCCAACGTTCGGCATGGCGCTGATGCAGGCACTGCTGGCGGAGGACAGAAACGAGGCCCTGGATGTTTTTGCCGCTTCCCATGGGGCGGATTTTGGCAAGCTCTCCCCAAGCAACCAGACAGCTGTGCTGCAAGTGCTGGACGCAGACTGGGCGGCGCTGAAGAATGAAGCGTCTCTGCCCCCGGCCATTCGGAATGCCATGACCGGCCTGCGAGAAGCGCGGGTGCATGAAGACGAGAAGTTCATCGAAACCCTGAAAAAGGGAACGAAGTTCCAAGCCCTGAAAATGACCGAGCAGCGGTTCATCGACAAGTGCTCGGAGATCCTGCGGCAACTGACTGCGCAAGGGAAAACGGACCAGGCCGAAAGCGCCTATGAAACGGTGATGGTGGTGATGGAGGACAAACTAAACGCCGGCAACTGGAACGCGATGCGGCCCGACCTCGGCACAACGCTGAGACTCGCCTTTTTCCAAAACCATTTGAAGGTCGTCAACCGGGCTGGTTTCAACCTCGCCATCCGGCTTCTGAATCATGACAAGACTGGCCGCCTCATTCTACCACCCCGGGATGGTGACTACCGCACGGGGAACTACCTGGCCGAGCAGTGGAGAGAACTGGGCGGGCTGGCCTCTCCAGCCCACGCCACGGAGAAACTTCTGAGCCGGATTCACGAAGACCTGCAAGAAGAACCGACGGCCATCCTGGCTCTGCCGTTTCACAACATGCTGCGGAAGATGACGACCAGCGACATCCGCACAGTGTCCACCTGGGCTGCAGCCCTCCCCAAATCACACAAGCTGCATGCACTGGCGCAGGAGATGGCCGCTGCCGCTCAGCTGTACCTGGAATCCTGCCCCGACAGCATGGATGCTGCCGGGACGTGTGTTCTGGCCGGAGCCCAAAAACAGGAATGGCTGTGGAAACACTACGCCAGGGCTCTGGAGGATGAAGGCTGCAACATCGGTGTCAGGATCGCACTGGGACATCATCTCTGCACCGTGTATCCCTGGACGGTCTCCCCTGAGGTGGTCCGGTCAGCCGCCAAACTGATGATTCAGCAAAACAAACCGGGACAGGGGCTGCACCCCAGTGCCATCAGCGCCATCACCCGCTGCTTCGGTCACCTGCCCGTGGACGATGAATGGAAGAAAATGGCCGGAGAAATCTACGAAAGCTGGAGCCGCAGGCTGGACAACTCCAGCGACGCCTTCCGCAGGGGCAAGCGGTTCTATGCCACCACGGAAAATGCCTTCGCCATGCTGCAACTGGCTGCCCGTACCCGCAACGCTTCGTGGGTGGACAAGCTCTTTGACGTCCATGCGACGCTTCTTCAGACCAACCGGTCGTCAATTCCGCTCCTCATCCATGCCGGTTATCCGGAAAAAGCGGCCGAAAGATTGCAGCGTCATCACCTGGCCATGACTCAGTGGCAGTCCGGCATCTACACGTGGCACCCGGATATGAGACGGAATCTGCCCGTCTTTATCAAAGCCTGCAAGGACCCTGGGCTGGCTCTGCTGGGCGAACTGAACCTGCTGCAGGCCAGTGATCCACCACCGCCGCTGGCCAGGGCTTTGAACATCAAAGAGCCGCTGACGGAAAGAATAGCCAAACTGACAGGCAAGGTTCTGACCACCCCGTTTTCCTCCGAACAGGACAGGCTGCAAGCGGCCAGCATCATTGCCAACTACGCAGGGGTCTCGGCCGTGAAACAGCTGGCCAGCCTGTGTGCCCAAGCTGCCAGCAAGACCCCAGCGGAGTCATTCCCTGCCACGGCTGACGTGGGCGCGCGATGCCAGGCCACCTATCTCCTGGCCATCCACATGGTGACGGAGGCCAGCCAGGGCAGACCCGAAGCCTGGCAGAATGCTTTTGATGTACTGACTGCCGATGGTGACAACACCAGCTACACCTCACGCAACGAACTGGCCAGCTATGCCACAGATACCGTGAGAGAGCTATGGAAGGCCGGGGAGGCCAGGGACTCAAATCTCTGGCTGCCGCTTCTGGAAAAGATGATGGGACAAAACCGAGGGATGGGGGGCAATCACGGCCAGCGGGCAACGTCCCTGGCCTATGTGCTGGCCACACAGACACCCGGCGGACTCCAGGCGTGGAAAGGCAAGCTGACGGAAGACCAGCGCCGGGCCAGCGAAAAGTGGTTCCAGTATTCCTTCCTGGTGCTGGAGTCGGCTGCCGACTATGTGGGGGAGAGCGGGTCCAAAAACCGCCTGCCGGATGACCGGCGCCTCCGCCTGGCCATGGAACTGCTGGCTGACAAAGATGTCGGCAGGATCTACTCCATCGTCCCCCTTCTGGTCCGCAAGTATGGCCTGCTGAGTGAGAAAGAAGTCGCTGAGCATGCCGCCGCCATCTACGAGCAGACGCCTAACAAAGAGCCTATTCTCGCCCAGCTGGTGGAGATGGCCTTGAGCCGCAAGGACCCGGCCCAGGCGGCCGCCCTGTGTGAAAAGGCGCTGGCGGCCAAGGGGCCTGTATCCAGCCGCATGAAAACGTCGACCCAGCTCCTGCAGGTGTGCAGCCTGTATCGCGCAGGGAAGAAAGAGGAAGCCCAAAAGGTTCTCACCGCACTGCGGGAGGCAGGCGTGGCAAACAGCTTTTCCCTGGCCCTCGAATCTCTCGAACAGATCCTGACCTCCGAAAAGAAGGCTGACTAGTCCTTCTGGCTGACGCTGG
>DASWXG010000050.1:0-3888 GCA_036405615.1 Prosthecobacter sp.
TCTGTGAAGCTGATGTCGATGGGCGACTGGGGGCCATGACCGGTGGACTGAAGGCCGATGAATTCATACCAGCCCGCGTTGTCGGCACCGGCTTTCACAGGCTCCTTGTAGTTGCCCCAGCGGTAGCTGTGCATGGCGCAATGAAGGTTGATGGCAGGCACACCCGCTTTGTGGGCGTCCAGGATGTTGGCCACATACGCAGGGTCGGTCACATCTGCGGAGCATTCATCATGAATGATGAGGTCAAAGTCCTTCGCCCATTCCTTGGACTTGTAGATTTCAAAGGTGGTTTTGGTGGTTTTGTCCGGATTGAAAGCTACGTCCACCACGGCGTTGAGACGGGCTTCGATGCCTTCTTTCAGGATGGACTGCTGCTTTTCATAGTCATGACAGCAGCCACCTGCGACGACCAGGATGCGCAGAGGTTTGGCGGCGGTGTCAGCGGCCTGGGCCATGTAAAGGCCGGTGGCCAGCAGCACCGTAAGAAGTGGGGCAATGAGTTTTTTCATGATGGGATCGTGGAAAGTAGGAATGACCGGAGACAGCAACGCCGGCTCAAAGAAAAACTTGCGAGACAGAAGCCTCACCGTGCGCGACAGCACCCCGGCGCAAGCTCCGCCTAACAGGCATTGCTTCATCAATGGCTGCTCGCCTTTTCAGCGCCGAGCCCCGTGTGGGCGCGCACCGTCAGCTCGGCAAACTTGGCCTCGGCTTCAGGATCGCGCTTGGTCAGCACCGTGCCCAGATAGCCGGCCAGGAAACCCAGCGGGATGCTGACGATGCCCGGATTCTCAAGCGGGAACGGCGCACCGGCCTTGCCAAAGATGCCGTTCGGGCTGAGCAAGATGAGGATGATGGACGAGGCAAGACCAGTCGCCAGACTGGCCACAGCACCGGTGGTGTTGAAGCGTTTCCAGAAGACGCTGAAGATGATGACCGGCAGGTTGGCACTGGCGGCCACGGCAAACGCCAGACCAACGAGGAAGGCCGCATTCACACTGGGGCCAAGGAAGATGGCAAGGCCAATGCTGACCGCCCCCACGACGAAGGCGGTGATACGCGCCACCTTCACTTCCGCATTGGGATTGTTCTCCCGGCCAGCATGAATGACATTCGAGTAGAAGTCGTGGGCGAAGGAAGCCGAAGCGCTCATCGTCAGACCCGCCACCACGGCAAGGATGGTGGCGAACGCCACCGCACTGATGAAGGCGAAGAAGAGTTCACCGCCGAGGGCGTCCGCGAGAATGGGGGCCACCATGTTCGGGTTCGCTTTACCGCCAATGGTGATGGCGTCCATCTTCAGGATGGTGGCAGCACCGAATCCAAAGAAGGTGGTCATGATGTAGAACAGACCGATGATGGCCATGGCCCACACGACACTGGAACGGGCGGTCTTGGCATCCGGCACGGTGTAAAAGCGCACCAGAATGTGAGGCAGACCGGCGGTGCCGAGCACAAGGCCCAGCCCGAGTGAAATCAGATCCAGAGGTCCCCAAGGGCCTGCGGCAGCAACACCGTATTTCAGGCCAGGCTCCAGCAGGTTTTTAGGAGCCGTTGTAGCCGCGTAGTCCGCCTTGGACACGGCATCAAAGAAGTTGCCAAAGCTAAAGCCGTGGAACTGCAACACCAGATAGCTGAGAAGAAGAGCCCCTGCCATGAGAAGCAGGGCCTTGATGATCTGTACCCACGTCGTCGCCAGCATGCCGCCGAAGACCACATACACAAGCATTAGCACGCCAACGCCGATGACCGCAGGGGCGAAATCAATGCCAATGAGCTGTTTGATGATACCACCCGCGCCCACCATCTGGGCAATCATGTAAAAGGTGGAAACGGTCAGCGTGCTGAGAGAGGCCATGGCACGGACCGGACGAGGTTTCAGACGGTAGGCCAGAAGGTCGGCCATGGTGTATTTGCCGGCATTGCGCAGCGGCTCAGCCACGATCAGCAAAACAGTGATGTAGGCCACCAGAAAGCCCACGGAGTACATGAAACCGTCATAACCATAGAAACAGATCATGCCGGAAATGCCCAGGAACGACGCGGCACTCATGTAGTCACCAGCCACGGCCAGACCGTTTTGCCAGCCAGTGATGCTGCGCCCTGCAGCGAAGTAGGCGCTGGCTCCTGTGTTCCGCTTGGCGGCCCAGAAGGTGATCATCAAAGTGAACGCCACAAAGGACAAAAACATGATCAGCGGGATGGAACTTCCCGTAGAAGCGGTAGGTGCGGCCGTGCTGGCGGCGGCTGCGGAGGCAAATGAGAGGAACATGCGGGGAGAGAAATCTGAAAAATGAGTCGGTAAACGGCTGCCGGGCTGCCGGCGAGAAAAGGGCTGCGGTCTGGAGTTACTTCACATCGGCAATGACTGCCGCCGCTTCACGGTCCCAGCGGGATGCCACACGCACATAAACAAAGGCCATGATCCAGGCCATGAAGAACTGGGAGAGCGCAAACAGATAGGCGATGTTCACCTCGCCGATGACCTTCTTCTTCATCAGTTCCGGGGCGTAACCGACCAGGATCGGAAGGGCCAGATAGTAGGCCATGAAGAACACGGTGGCGCTGATGATGAAGCGGGCTTTGCGGCTCAGCAGGCCGCGAAACTCAGGCTTGGCCTCCAGCCGGTTCCAATCCACAGATGGTTTATTTTCGCTCATGGCGCGCGAGACTATGAACCCGCCCCAACATTGGCAAGGACGATGTGCATTGTTTCTCCAATATTCAGGCCTTCTTCCGCGACTTTCTTTTGAAAGAAATACCTGTCTGAAAACGCCCCTCCCGGCTTGCGGTAGAAAGCTGAAACCAAGCCCTGATCAGGAAGCCTGCCCCACTTTTTCCTGCAACATCCGGACGGCGTTTTTCATGCGGCCCAGCACGTAGTAAACAGTCTGGCTTCTGAGGCGGACCAAATCAGCCCCCACGATACGGGGGACGAAATCAGCCGGAACCTCCAAGACCTCTTCCAGCGTGCTTCCATTCAGTCCACGGCACAATATGGCGGTCATGGCTTTGGTCAGAGTTTGCACCTTGGGACCCAGTTCAATGGCGAACCAAGCCCGGTGCCCTTCCCTGACCTGCAAAAACACGCCGACCGTGTCAGAGCACTCCGCGTCTTTGCGCACATCCTCAAGATCATAACGCTCACCGGGAGTGCGCCGGAAAGAGGGGGCTGTTTCCGCATAACCAATGAGGTTTTCACGCCGTTCCCCCTCTGGCAGAGGCTCGAAAAGAGCGACGATTTCGTTCAGGGCGGGCGGGTAGCTCATCAATTTTTAAGATTCAAGGCAGGCTCGAGCGCTGGTCAAGACGGGCACCGGGGATTCTGCAGGAAGGGCTTGCGAGGTCAAAAGGCTCATTCAGAACGATTTGCGGCAGGTGGAAATTTTTTTTCAAAATCATTCAACAACTTTCCGGTTAGCCCCACTAACTCATCAACAGTGATGGCGGGAGTGAGTCCCCCTAGCTGGTCTTGAGAGTGATTGGTTGTTGTCATCACCCCTGTGGAAACACAGGTCAGTGTTGAGGTTGATGCAAACAAAGGGGCCGGGCGGAATCGGGAGCCGCCCGGTCCCAATTTTTTATCCTTGGGACTTCTGAAGTATCTGGCTTTGGCCCAAAGGCCGCAAACGCTGGTCAGCCAAGAGTTTCAGTCGCCTGCACCCAGGCGCTTTCTCCGCACCAGTCCCGGGCTTCTTCCGCCAGTGTTTCAGCTTCCGCTGCGCTGCGGACAATGGCAAAAACCGTGGACCCGGATCCGGACATCAGGGCCGCCTGGACAGTCTTGTGATCCAGCAGCCAGCTTTTCAGGGCCGGGAGGAGACGGTATTTCTCAAACACAGGCCGTTCCAGACCGTTCAGCAGTTCCCCCCATGGAGTGAGTTGCGG
>DASWXG010000051.1:0-10959 GCA_036405615.1 Prosthecobacter sp.
GAGGGCGGGAGGGGGAGCAGTCAAACGAAAGCTGAGGGGCAAGCCTTTCGTGCGATGCCGGAGAAGGGGCCGGTTTTGAGGCAAAAAAGTCGGATGCCGCAGTGAGGCAGGGTTTCAAAATCTGCCCGGCCTCTGTGCTGCCATGACGCCTTTCGTTGGGCGGCTGTGAACGGTGCGAAAAGCGGCGGGCCTTGGAAGCGGGCAAAAGAAAGGCGCTGGGGAAAACCAGCGCCTTTATAAACGGATGGATGTGGTGGCGGACTGTCAGCCTGCTTTTTTGGCCGTGGCCTTTTTGGTGGCGGGGGCACCGACATGGCTTTGCAGGTCTGCCGGGCTGATGCCGAGCAGTTTGGAGGCACGGGCACTGTCCTCTTCAAAATGGCGGTAGGCCATGCGGGAGAGTTCTTTTTCCACCCAGGGCAGGAGTTCGATGTCCGGGCTGTTCTGTGCCGTGTGCAGCAGCATGGTGAGGGCATCCCGCATGCGTGTCATGGTGCTGGCCGGGTTGCCATGGCGGCTGCCGGTGCTGCCCAGCGGGATGTCCGAAGGCAGAAGCACGTCCGAATTGCACAGGGCGCAGGCACGCTGGATGGTGTTTTCCAGCTCGCGCACGTTGCCGGGCCAGTCGTAGGCTTCGAGCAGAGCCAGGGCATCTTCGGTGAACCGCATGGTCAGGCCGCGACGACGGGCGGACTGGCGGTGCAGGAAAAACTCGGCCAGCAGGCGCACATCTTCGCGGCGCTCGCGCAGCGGCGGGATGTGGATGCGGACGACGTTGAGACGGTAAAAAAGGTCTTCGCGGAAGGTGCCCTTGGCCACTTCGGCCTCGAGATCCTTGTTGGTGGCAGCCAGCACACGCACATCGCACTTCAGCACCTGGTTGCTGCCCACGCGGCAGAATTCGCCCTCTTGCAACACGCGCAGGAGTTTGCTCTGCACCGCCAGAGGCATGTCGCCGATTTCATCCAGGAACAGCGTACCGCCATCGCACTGCTCAAAGCGGCCGATGCGCTGGGTGACGGCACCGGTGAAGCTGCCTTTTTCGTGGCCGAAAATTTCGCTCTCCATCAGGTTGTCCGGAATGGAGGTGATGTTGATGCCGACGAATTCCTTTTGGGTGCGGGGGCTGAACTTGTGAATCGCGCGGGCGACGAGTTCCTTGCCGCAACCGCTTTCACCTGTCACCATCACGGGGGCGTCGCTGCGGGAGACGCGGCCGATCATCTTGAACACGTCCTGCATGGGAGCGGAACGGCCGATGATCGTTTCCTGAATGGTCTCGGCGGGAATCTCGGAGGCCTGGGCGCGGGTGACGCGGCGGGATTCATTGGCGCGCAGAGCGCTTTCCACCACGGTGCGCAGTTCATACGGCAGCTTCTCCTTGCCCAGCACATCGTAGGCACCCAGGCGCATGGCCTCGATGACGTTGCTGGTGCTGGCGATGCCGCTGAACAGAATGACCATCGCGTTCGGGTCCGTCTGGCGCAGACGCTTCAAAAGTTCGATGCCGGAGGTGCCGGGCAGGCGGACTTCCGACAGGACAAGGTCGGCCCGGTTTTTCTGAAACAGCGCCAAGCCTTCCTCCGCGCGTTCAGCGGTGGCGATGGAAACCCCCGGCGCTTTCAAATGGGCGGCTGCCCAAGCCAGGAAATCTGGATCGGGGTCAACGATGAGGATTCTGGAGTCCGGAGTGTCTGCCATGATACGAGGGCAGAACGTCCCTATCTTGATTCCTTTGTTGCGTCAACAGGTGAATCAGGAGCGTGTCAGTCAGGGCAGACAGACCCTTGGTGCGATTTTATATTCGGATGATTTAGGTGTTTTTTTAAGGGCGGTTAATCTGTGGCCTGACTCTCTCGGGTTCCCGCTCAGTCGCTCCGGGGAGGGGCGGGCTTCCTTCTTTGCTGTTCCTCAGTTCTGCCAGCCTCTGCTGCAGCTCGCGGGGAGGCTTGATGGCGTTGTGACTGTTAACTTCAATGAGCATTGAGACAATTTGAATTTCTCTTTCCAGATTAGTCATGGAAACTCTATGATTTAATTATTGGATAACGGAAAAATGAAATAGGAGTCGGGGGCATTCTGATAAGAATGCCAAGCTGACTTTGGAATAGATCAAGGTAACTATATGGAAGTGCTCCAGATAGCAGACAGAGTGTCAGCGGCCAGATGGGAATCCGGGCGCGGCCGACCCTTCCAGATTGGATTTGAAAGGTGGATGTCATCCTGGCAGCCCAGCCACTTTAAATGGCTTCATAGAGGGCTGCCGCGCCTACATTCGGCTGGCGGTCATGCGGTGACCATCAAAAACCCCGCCGCGGCCCTCTGGGCGCGGGAGTGTCATGGACGGGCTGTGGTCTTGCATGATTGACCGCATAACAAGCGGCATGATCCGGATAAGTCAATTTATAAAACCATCTAAACCAGTCTGTTTTTGTGTTTGTTAGATGTTTTAGTGTTGCCTGACTTTTTCGCCTTTGTAGTCTGGATGTCCAACCAAACTAACGAATGAGTTCAACTCTAACTACCCCTGACGGATTTCTGGCCAAGATTAAAATCAAGGATCCTGACCAATCTGAGTTTCACCAGGCCGTCGAAGAAATATTGATCAGTCTGTGGCCTTTTGTTCAGGCCAATCCCAAGTACCTGGAGCAGGGACTGCTGGAACGGTTTGTGGAGCCGGAGCGCATGGTCATCTTCCGTGTGCCCTGGATTGACGATCAGGGGCGGGCGCGGGTGAACCGCGGCTACCGGGTGCAGATGAACAGCGCGATCGGGCCGTACAAGGGCGGTTTGCGCTTCCATCCGACCGTGAATTTGAGCGTGCTCAAATTCCTGGCCTTGGAGCAGGTGCTGAAGAATGCGCTGACGACCCTGCCGATGGGGGGAGGCAAAGGGGGGGCTGACTTTGACCCGAAGGGGTGCAGCGACAATGAGGTCATGAGGTTTTGCCAGTCCTTCATGACCGAGCTCTACCGCCACATTGGCGGCAGCCTGGATGTGCCAGCCGGAGATATTGGCGTGGGGGCCAGGGAGATCGGGTTCATGTACGGCCAGTACAAGAGGATCGCGAACGATTCTTCCTGCGTGCTTACTGGCAAGGGGTTGTCGTATGGCGGCAGTCTGATCCGCAAGGAGGCAACCGGCTTTGGCTGCGTGTATTTCGCTCATGAAATGCTGCACCGCAAAGCCCGTGCATTCGACGGCCAGCGCGTCGCCATCTCCGGGTCCGGGAATGTGTCCCAGCATGCGGCGGAAAAGGTGATCGAACTCGGAGGAAAGGTGATATCCATGTCGGATTCCAACGGCACCGTTTACATTCCGGACGGGCTGTCATCGGCGCAGCTGGCCGCTTTGATGGAGCTCAAAAACGTGCGGCGTGGCCGCATTGAGGAATTTGCCAGCGAGCAGCGTCTCTCGTATCTGCCCGGCAAAACTCCCTGGGCGCTGCCTTGTGAAATTGCGCTACCCTGTGCGACTCAGAACGAATTGAACGAGGCGGATGCGCTGACTTTGGTCAAGAACGGCTGCCGCTGTGTGGCTGAGGGGGCCAACATGCCCTCGACCCTGAAAGCCGTGGACGTGTTTCTCGAGGCCAAACTGCTCTATGCCCCAGGCAAGGCCGCCAATGCGGGAGGTGTGGCCACCAGCGGTCTGGAAATGAGCCAGAATGCCCTGCGTCTGTCCTGGAACAGCGGCGAGGTGGATAACCGCCTGCACGCCATCATGCAAAACATCCACCATTCTTGCATGACCTACGGAGAAGAGGCTGACGGCTACGTCAACTACGTGCGCGGCGCGAACATTGCGGGCTTTGTCAAAGTGGCGGATGCCATGCTTGCCCAAGGTCTGGTGTAACGGCTGCACAATGACCGGCGGACAATCTGTGTCCGCCGGTTCAGAGCCGGCAAAGCGGCGAAGGGGATCTCCGGACCCGTGTGGGAGATTCGCTGAGTGGTTCTTCAGACCACGTTCGGAACCAGATGCTCAGCGGCTTTTGCGGCCTGCTCGCGCAGTTCCGGATTGGCGTTTTTCTGTTCGAATTCGCGGCACCAGCCCTTGATCTCCAGCTCGTTGAAGATTTTGCCAATCACACGGCGCAGCAAGCCCTTCAGGTTGGGCAGTTCCACCTCCTGCAGGCTGCGGATGGCGGCCTCCTTGTAGGTCTCCAGCATGAGGGTGGTCTTGTCATAGGCACCGCTTTCCTCCGCCCACCGGCGGATGGTGGGTTTGTCCGGCAGAGTGGTGGCTTGGCCGTTCCAAAGGGCCTCCATGATGTCTTTGACCTCGCCCTTGCCGCGCTCGCGCAGGAGGGCCAGAATGATACTGGGGCGGATGCTGACGTTGTTGTCGGCGGCAGAGTCGTCGCCCAGATCGTCCAGATCATCGCGGATCTGGTAGGCGATGCCGAGGTTTTCGCTGTAGGTGTGAAGGGCGTCGGCGGTCTCATCCAACTGGCCTGCCAGGGCAGCACCCACTTTCAGGGCTACTTCAAAGGCGGGTGCGGTCTTGCTGCGGAAGATCTCCAGTACCTGGGGGTTGGTAAGGGCGACGGGGTGGTTGTTCCACAGGAGCTCGGCCCCCTGGCCGCGGCAGAGTTCGCGCTGGCCTTCGGCAGCCACCTTAAGGGCGGCGCTGCGGATGTGGGAGGCGCATTTCATCTCGGCCAGCAGGCGGTAACCTTCGCCGATGAGGAGGTCGCCGACGTTCAGGGCCACGGGAATGCCATACTCAGAGTGAAGCGTGGGTTCGCCGTAGCGTTCAGCATCGTTGTCCTCGATGTCATCGTGGATGAGGGAGGCTTTGTGGAAGGCTTCCACGGAGATGGCGGCCAGTTTGAGATCGTCTGAAATGGGCGCCTCCGGGTCTTCGCGCAGAGCCTGGTAGGCCGCGATGGTCAGGAAAGGGCGCCAGCGTTTGCCGGCCCGGGCCAGCCAGTCGCGCGCAATCTGTTCAGTCTGGCAGCCGGGCTTGCCGAGGAGGGCCTCCAGAGCCTCCGGGGTGAACCAGGTTTTTACCTCATCATGCAGGGCATTGAGGTTCAGGCGGCGGGTTTTGTCCTCGCTGGTCAGGTGGATGTAGTCCCAGACCCAGTCCACATCCACCGTGGTGTCAATGCAGTCATCCTGCAGCAGGGGCACGGCTACAGCGGGGATGGCGGCGGCCTCGACATAGGGAAAGGTGCGCTCCAGCACCGGCAGGCAAGAAATGCCGACGATGGCTTCAATTTTGCCCGTCTGAATGAGGGACATGACGATGGCGCTGCCTTCCGCGACGAGGACGGCATAGCCCAGCTTTTCGGCTTCGTTCTGGAAGTCCTGGATGCTGCACAGGCCGCACTGCTTGCAGAGAAGGCCGAATTCATCAAAGGGTGCCGGGCACTTGCTTTCCACCCGCAGGCATTTGGGCATCAGCAAAAGGCGCTTTTCAAAAGGCACGGTGGCCAGAGACTCCCGCCAGGTCTCATTGGCCAGGAGCACACCTGTGTAGTCACGGTAAGTGCGGTCGATGCCGTGCAGCGCCAAAATCCTGTCCGTATGCACCTGCAGGTCCTCGATCGGCACCGGCGGTACCAGCTTGGTCTGCTCTGCGTATTCCCGGACCTTCAGCAAGACGAAATCGCGGTCCTGCTTGGTCTGAGGGATGTTCTTCTTGGGCTGGCGGAAGCGCCGCACCAGGCCAGGGATGGCGGGAGGCAGGGTAGCAGAGCGGACGGCGACAGTGGACATGAGGGGGAAGGGAATGGCAGCGAACCTGGGATACGCCAGTGGACGCACGGAGGAAAAGACAAAAGAATCTTGCCCCATGTAACCGTGCCTGCGGTGGGCCGTCTTGCAAGACTTGCGCGTCATTGAGCTAAAATTGTGGCGGGAAGGCCGTTTCAGAGGTCGGACGCCTGTTTTTCTCTACTTTTATGAAGGCTGATGTGCTCCGGACACCCCTGTTCCAGCTTTGGGGCGCGGGATGTTTGCTGGCTCTCGTGACCGCAGGCGGGCAGGGCGCGACCCATCAAGGCGGCGCGGGAGATGAAAGGGCCCGCTCGCTGCACAGCGAGGTGCAGACTTCCATGACCTTCTGCAACCGCACCGCAGGCACTGTAAGGATCTACTGGCTGGATTTTTCAGGCCGCCCTGTCCTTTATTTCACCCTGGACCCTGGCAATCAGGTCCAGCAAGCTACTTATGTGAGCCATCCCTGGATGGCTGCCGACTCTGAAGGGGCGCCCCTGGCCGTGTTTTACCCCTCGGAACGACCCCTGGAGGTGGACGTTGTTTCTCCAATCGAGGATGGTGAAAACGAACCGCGCTGACGGGGTGGCTAACGGGCAAGAGTCCCGAAATTTCCCGCCAGTTTGTTCCTGGTCGTCCGTTTGATCTGCGGACTGCCTTTTTCCGGATGGTCCGTTATGGTTGTGTTTCCCGATCCTGATCCCTGCCTCTCATGAAATCCCGATCCCTTCGTTTCCCGCTCCTCGCCCTGGCGTTGTTGCTGCCATCTCTGATGACCGCTGTGCAGGCCAGGGACATTCCGGCTGGTGATGCCGGAAGCCTGGCGGCAGCGGTGAAAGCGGCTGAGCCGGGGGACCGCATTGTGATGCGTGAGGGCGAATGGAAAGATGCGGTGCTGGAATTTACCGGGCGCGGGACCGTCCAGGCTCCCATCACTCTCTGCGCCGCCACACCGGGAAAGACGGTTCTGACAGGAGCCTCCGGGTTGCGCATGGCCGGGGAGCATCTGGTGGTGCAAGGGCTGTGGTTTCAGAATCCAGATCCTTCGGTCGGCGATACGGTGGAGTTCCGCACGGATTCCAAAACCCTGGCCCGTCACTGCCGCTTAACTCAATGTGCGATCACGCTGGAGCCCGCCCTGGCAAGCCGTGCGGACAAGGAAAGCCGCTGGCTAGGCCTGTATGGCAGCGACAACCGTGTGGACCGCTGCCTGCTCCAGGGCAAGGTCACCAAAGGCACCACGCTGGTGGTATGGCTGGGCGGTGAAAATCTGGGCCGCCATGTCATTGAGGAAAACTACTTTGGCCCGAGGGAAAAACTGGGCAAAAACGGCGGAGAAACCATTCGCGTCGGCGACAGCAAGACCTCCATGCAGGAGGCGCGCTGCATCGTGCGCAAAAACCTCTTTGAAAAGTGCGATGGGGAGGCGGAATGCATCTCTAACAAGTCTTGTGGCAACCTGTACCAGGACAACACCTTCCTGGAGGTCAGCGGCACATTGACACTTCGTCATGGGAATGGCTGCACGGTGGAGAACAATGCCTTCTATGGCAATCATGCGCGCGGTACCGGCGGTATCCGGATCATTGGCGAGGACCATGTGGTGCGCGGTAATTACCTGGAAAAACTGGCCGGGGATAATGCCCGCTGCGGCATCACTTTCATGCTGGGGATTCCAGATTCGCCAGAGAACGGTTACTTCCAGGTGAAGCGTGCCCGGGTGGAAAACAACACTTTGGTGGATTGCGAACATCCGGTGCTCATTGGCATGGAAGGAGACAAGGTCTCAGACACGCCCAGTCTTGCGCCAGTGGACACTGTGCTGACGGGTAACTTCATCCTGGCCCCGAAGGCCCAGCCTGTGGTGGAGGTCCGGTGCGATCTGGCCGGAGTCCGTTGGGAAAACAACATCTTCAAGGGAAAGAATGCCGGCATTGCCGAATCTACGCCCGGCATCCTTTGGAACCAGGAGCCTGAGATCCAGGTGTTGAAGCCTCTGGCACGTGCCTCCGTAGGTCCTCAATGGTGGAAGTGAAATCCAGGTGCGGCGGACAGTGCATCAAGATAGTGATGCGTCATGATGAACTATTCTTTTTGTTAGGCTGTGAATCCTTTGATGATGGATGGAGGGGGGATGCTTGAAACTCTTTTGGGCAAACGCCTAGCTGCAACAATCCTTTTGGTAGGGGATTCTTAACCGCTCTGCGGCCGGAGGTCTGAATCCTGGGGTATGGACTGATGTTGGGCCGGAGTGCGGGACTCTCTGCGACCATCTTTAGAAAGCACGATAACAGTTGGTTAAGCCTGAGATGCCTGTGGTTGTGTCTGTGTGTAGACAGGTCTGTCCATATTGGAATCAATTTCGAAAACTCAAAAAAGAACAGCCGCTGTCAGTGGCTTTTGGGGGCCGGGCCCAGAGTGCCGCCCGGCAAGAATTCAGGCATAAGGAGAGTCCCTGGAAGTTTGCCTGCACGGCGGTCGGTGCTGCACGAGGTGACCAGACGGGAGAGCTTCTTGGCAAAGTTCTCAGCACTGCGCCGGTAACGTGTTGGCTCCGGATGCAAGTGCTGTAGAAAGGGTTCATCATCCCGGCAGACGAGGCTGACTTGGGCTGGAATGCTCACGCCTTTCTCCAGCAGCCAGGTCAGGGCCGTGGCAAAGTGCTCTGCTCGCAGGACGAACAGTACCGTCGGGTGACGGGAGCCTTCAAACACAGGTCTCAGTGCCGCGATGACTCCTGCCGGAGTGTTGTTGTGAGTGATGACAGCGACCTCGTTTCCGCTGGATCCTTCGCGGAATCCCGCCAGGCTTTCCACATCGCCAGCCAGGCCTTCTTTGGAGGTGAGCACAGCGAGATGCCGGTGGCCGCGGCTGGTCAGCCGGGCCGCCGCGTGCCGGGATGTGGCGCGGTAGTCTGTATCCACACGCGGCAGGGTGATCTCTGCATGCTGTGTTCCGGCGATGACAGCGGGGAGGGCCTGCTGCTGGAACCATTGCTGCATGGCTGCGGTGGACCGGTGCAAGATCCACACGGTGCCGGGTGATGCTGCTGTCAGGGAAGACAAAACTGCCGCAGGATTCCGGCGGAAAGCGGCGGGCTCTGTTTGTATTTGCAGCAACCAGCCGGCCCCTTGCAGATCCAGACGCAAGGCCTCCATCCACAGCAGGGTGCTGGGGGCGAGGGCATGGTAGGGGACTGCCAGCAGAAGGACGGCCTTGTTGTTCACCTTGGGAACTGGCAGATGACCGGCAGTCACCACTTCGCGGCGGCGGCCCATGCGGTTTTTCAGCAGCCCCTCATCCTCCAGTTGGGAAAGGGCACTGCGGACCGTATTGCGTCCTACCTGGAGCAGGCGTGCCAGATCCATCTCGCCCGGGAGGAGGCCAGGCCAGGTTCCCGCCAGAATGAGCTGCCGGAGATGTTCCGCAGCCTCCGCAGACCTGGAGGCGCGGCGGGGCAGGGCGGAGGAGGGATCTGGCGTCATGGTAGCACGGAGCAGCTGAAGCTGGGCATCACCCTTCTGCCGCAGCTGCCGTCAGGCAACCAGACACTTGAATGTTTGAGGACATCTGGTGAAGCCTTGCGGGTTCAAGCCTTGTCATCAGAACTCCCGGTTGCGCACTGGCTCAGTGCGCCGTTTTGCCTAACCATTTTTTCATGAACAGGACGCCGGTTTCCGCGCTCGCCTCGTGTCCGCCATCGTGCAAATGAAGTGAGGCGCGTTCGGCCATGCCCAGCTTTTCATAGTGGGTGCGGGCGGTGGCGAATTCTTTCTCCAGGTCATGCCAGTCAGCGATCCGGTCCTTCTTGCCATGATCCACCAAAAGAGGGCGCGGACAAATGAGGGAGGCGATGTCGTGATCGGCAAATTCAGTCAGCCAGCCATTGAAGAACGCATGCTCTTCCGTGGTGTCGAAGAAGGAGGTGTAATCAGGATCTGACTGGGCCATCTTGGTGGCACGATGGTTGAACCAGGCGGAAACAACGCTTGCCTTGATCCGTGGTTCCAGAGGCGTGAAGAACATGGTGGCCATGCCGCCGAGAGAAACTCCCCACATGCCGACGCGGTCTGAATCAATGCGGGGATCGGCGAGCACAGCATCCAGCAGATGTTGAAGCCGGGAGAACTCGAGGCCTGGCAAAGTGGTGCCTCCCAGCCTGGCCAGCCGCTCCACCCGGTTCCGGCTGGGAATGCTGCGGAGGTTGAAGGGGGCCAGAACGGCAAAGCCTGCTTTGACCAGTTCCCGTCCGTAGCTGTGATACGCTGCTTCGGGAGGGCCAAAGGGAGACTCTGGTGTGCTGCCGATGCCATGCTGGGCGATGACCAGCGGTACCGGGGCTTGGGCAGAGGCGTTTGCGGGCAAGACCAGGATGCCTTCGGCCCGCAGATCGCCCAGCGGAAGAGTGATCCACTCCCCGCCAATGTCCGCAACGGCCGGATGGGGACGATGTGTGAGGTCACCTGTCTTTCTCAGGGCCGGCGGATTGAGCAAAGCCCGCCAGCGTTCCCGGTTCGGGGCCACGCTTCGCACCAAGGCATCCGGGCCGCTGTAATCACGATTCCAGGCCTGGGCGCAACGGGCTTCGTAGTCTCCGATCAACCATTGCCTCAGGTGGGCCTCCAACTGGCTGGCATAATGATCGTTGCGCTCCTTGAGTGCGGGATCTTCCGGCGGCTTGCCTGATGAGGCAGGCTGGGCCTTGGTCGCGGTCGCAGGTGGTTCGGCAGAGATCGTGCAGACGGGCACGCCGTGCCAGGCGAAGGTGGCAGCCATGGCCAACACTGCAAACGGTGTACGGCTGAATGACGGGGATTTGGAGACCGGAACAAGACGCTGGCTGGCGGAAGTCATGGCGACGGAAATCAAAGGTTGGGCAGGTGGGAAAGCTGCACCTTCTCTAACGTCCGAGGCGGGTCTCCTTATTGTGAGCGGACCTGGTACTTAAAGGACCGGCCTTCTGATGATCCGCGTCTCTTGCCGCGCTTTGCATATTTTGAGCAAGGTCTTGTCCATTTTGACCCGGAGGTGCGGTCGTCCCACAAAATGGTGAGGATACCGCAAGATCAGCTGGGCAACCTCGTAACGATAACAATGACTTTAGTACGTCTCCATGTCACTTTGGGTGCTATGACCCTTGGCAGCAGCCTCTTTGGCGCAGCCACGGGCCAGGTGGCTTTCAATCAGGACATCCGTCCCATCCTGGCGGATGCCTGTTTTCATTGCCATGGCC